>NZ_DJDN01000058.1:12420-13727 GCF_002431095.1 Pantoea sp. UBA5923
CCAACGAGGAGCTGGATCTGGTCGATCTGCTGACCGGCATCCCCATGGCGCAGGATTATCCCTCGCTTAACCTCGGTCAGGCAGTGATGGTTTATTGCTATCAGCTCTCCGCGCTCAATCGCGTGGCGCCGCCTGCCGCGCCGCAGGCTGACGCGCAGCAGCTGGACGCGCTGCGTCAACGCTTTGAACGGCTGTTGCAGACGCTGGAGGTCAGCGACGATCGCAAGATGGCTGACTGGATCGATCAGCGCATCGGCCTGCTGGAGCAGCGCGACAGCGCCATGCTGCATCGCCTGCTGCATGATGTAGAAAAAAAACTTATAGATAAATCTTCCTGAAAAATCGCCTTTGGTAGCGGCTGATCGTAAAAAGCGCGCGTCGGACAAACGATTCTGCAAGCGTTTTTACCGTCAGCACGCAGCAGTGCGCAGCGGCGATAAAATGGGCGTCGGACAAATTCGTTGACTTAACCGGCACTTTGCTTTACTTCTGGAAGGCAGACAGACTCTAAAAGACAGACAGAAAAAATCTCAATGCGTAACTCAACCAGCCTGAACACCACCATTATTACCACCATTACCACAGGTAACGGTGCGGGCTGACGCATACAGGAAAAACAAAAAAAAGCCCGCACCTCAACAGTGCGGGCTTTTTTTTCGGCATAAATTCAGGAGAGCTTTAACATGCGAGTGCTGAAATTCGGTGGGACCTCGGTAGCGAATGCGGAACGTTTTTTTCGCGTCGCTGACATTCTGGAAAGTAATGCGCAGCAGGGACAGGTTGCCACCGTACTCTCTGCACCTGCAAAGATCACCAACCACCTGGTGGCGATGATTGAAAAGACCATCAGCGGTCAGGATGCGTTGCCAAACATCACCGACGCCGAGCGCATTTTCGACGAGCTGCTGCAGGGGCTGGCGGCGGCGCAGCCGGGTTTCGACTATGAGGGACAGAAAACCCGCGTCGATCTGGAGTTCGCCCAGCTAAAACAGGTGCTACACGGCATCAGCCTGCTGGGGCAGTGCCCTGACAGCGTTAACGCCGCCATTATCTGCCGCGGCGAAAAGCTCTCAATTGCGATTATGGAAGCGCTGCTGCTGGCGCGCGGGCATGGCGTCACGGTCATCGATCCGGTAGAGAAGCTGCTGGCCGTCGGCCACTATCTTGAATCCACCGTTGATATCGCCGAATCGACTCGCCGCATCGCCGCCAGCCAGATCCCGCCGCAAAATATGATCCTGATGGCCGGCTTTACCGCAGGCAACGAAAAGGGCGAACTGGTGGTGCTGGGGCGCAACGGCTCTGAC
>NZ_DJDN01000058.1:13944-14311 GCF_002431095.1 Pantoea sp. UBA5923
CTGGGGCGCAACGGCTCTGACTACTCCGCCGCGGTGCTGGCCGCCTGTCTGCGCGCCGACTGCTGCGAAATCTGGACCGATGTTGACGGCGTCTATACCTGCGATCCGCGCCAGGTGCCCGACGCGCGCCTGCTGAAGTCGATGTCTTACCAGGAGGCGATGGAGCTTTCCTATTTCGGCGCGAAAGTGCTGCATCCGCGTACCATTGCGCCTATCGCGCAGTTCCAGATCCCTTGCCTGATCAAAAACACCGCCAACCCGCAGGCCCCTGGCACCCTGATTGGCGGCGAAGGCGAGCAGGACGAAAATCCGGTGAAGGGCATCACCAACCTGAACAACATGGCGATGTTCAACGTCTCCGGGCCGG
>NZ_DJDN01000071.1:0-61223 GCF_002431095.1 Pantoea sp. UBA5923
ATGATCGCGTTCTTTTTCACGATGCCGATCAGGAGGATGATGCCGATGATGCCGATCACGCCCAGGCCCTGGTCCGTGACCCACAGCGCCAGCAGCGCGCCGACGCCCGCCGAGGGCAGCGTCGAAAGGATTGTCAGCGGATGAACGTAGCTCTCATAGAGGATCCCCAGCACGATGTAGACGGCGGCGATAGCGGCGAGCATCAGCCAGAGCTGGCTGCTCTGCGACTGCTCAAACACCTGCGCGGTGCCGGCGAAGCTGCCGCGCACGCTGGAGGGCACGCCGAGCGCAATCATCGTGCGGTCGATCGCCGCAGAGGCTTCCGACAGCGAAACGCCCTCCGGCAGGTTGAAGGAGATGGTCGAGGCGGCGGAGAGCCCTTCATGGTTTACCGACAGCGGCGCGTTGGCGGGCTGCCATCGGGCGAACCACGACAGCGGAACCGCCTTGCCGTCGTCGTTAATCACAAACATCTGATTCAGCGCGCTGATATCCTGGGTATAGCGCGGATCGACCTCCATCACCACTTTGTACTGATTCAGCGGCTGATAGATGGTGGAGATCTGCCGCTGGCCGAAGGCGTTGTTCAGCAGCGCGTTCGCCTGAGAGACATCGATGCCGAGGCGCGACATGCTTTCACGATCGTAGAGCAACGCCATTTCGCTGCCTTTATCCTGCTGATCCGAGTTTACGTCCGCCAGCTGCGGCAGCGCGGAGAAGGCCTGGCGGATTTTCGGCTCCCATTCGCGCAGCGCGGCGAGGTCGTCGGAGAGCAGAGAATACTGATAGCTGGCGTTTGATTCGCGGCCGCCGGCGCGCAGATCCTGCACCGCGTTGAGATAGAGATTCGCGCCAGGCTCTTTCGCCAGCTTCGCGCGCAGACGGGCAATAACCGCCTGCGCGTTTTCGCTGCGCTCTGAAAGCGGCTTCAGCGAAATAAACATCGAGCCGCTGTTGGTGCGCATCCCGCCGGTAAAGCCCACTACGCTCTCTACTGCCGGGTCGGCTTTCACGATCACCATAAAATCCTGGAGCTTCTGGCGCATCGCCTGAAAGGAGATGCTCTGATCGGCGGAAATAGAGCCGGAGAGTCGGCCGGTATCCTGCTCCGGCATAAAGGTTTTCGGCACCTGAATAAACAGCCAGACGGTGAGGGCGATCGTGCCGAAAAGCAGCAACAACACCCAGCGCGCATGGTTCAGCACCCAGCCCAGCGAGCGGCCGTAACCCTGCTGGATCGCCAGCAGCATACGGCCCGCGCCGCGCCGACGCGGCTGGCTGCGCGCCCTGTGCGGCTTCAGCAGGTAAGCGCACATCATTGGCGTGAGGGTAAGCGAGACCACCATAGAGATGGCGATCGCCACCGACAGCGTAATGGCGAACTCCGAGAAAAAGCGGCCTATCAGCCCGCCGATCATCAGCAGCGGCAAAAAGACGGCGATCAGCGACAGGCTCATCGACAGTACGGTAAAGCCCACCTCACGCACGCCGGTCAGCGCCGCCTGCAAAGGCTTCATGCCCGCCTCGACGTGGCGCGCGATATTCTCCAGCACCACGATGGCGTCATCCACCACGAAACCGGTAGCGATGGTCAGCGCCATCAGCGACAGGTTATTCAGGCTAAAGCCGCAGAGGTACATCGCGGCAAAGGTGCCAATCAGCGATACCGGCACTGCAGCGGCGGGGATGAGCGTAGCGCGCCCGGATCGCAGAAAAACAAACACCACCATAATCACCAGCACCACGGCGATGGTCAGGGACTGCTCGACCTCATGCAGCGAGGCGCGGATGGTGGGCGAGCGGTCCTGCGCGATCTGCAGATCAATGGCGGCGGGAATGGTTTCATGCAGCGTTGGCAGCTCGGCGCGAATGCGGTCAACGGTATCGATCACGTTCGCCTCTGGCGTTTTACGCACCAGCAGCAGCACCGCGGGCTTGCCGTCCGCCATCCCCGCGTTGCGTACGTCCTGCACCGAGTCCCGCACGCTGGCGACGTCGGCGAGCTTTACCGCCGCGCCGTTGCTGTAGTGCACCACCAGCGGCGCATAGTCGCTGGCGGTTTTCAGTTCGTCATTGGTGCGCAGCTGCCAGCGCTGCTGGCGATCCTCCAGCGCGCCCTGCGGACGACGCTGGTTGGCGTTGGCGATCGCCTCACGCACCGCGTCCAGCGAAACGCCCTGGTTAAACAGCGCCTGCGGGTTCAGCGCGACGCGCACCGCAGGCAGCGAGCTGCCGCCGACCGTCACGTCGCCGACCCCTTCAATCTGCGACAGTTTCTGCGCCAGCTGGGTGGAGGCGTAGTCGTAAAGCTGGCCGGGATTATAGATATCCGACGTCAGCGTCACGATCATAATCGGCGCGTCCGACGGGTTAACCTTGCGGTAGGTCGGGCGGCTTGGCATCCCGGTTGGCAGCAGGCTTTGCGCCGCGTTGATGGCCGCCTGCACGTCGCGCGCCGCCCCGTTAATGTCGCGGTCGAAGTCAAATACCAGAATAATGCGCGTGCTGCCAAGCGAGCTGGTAGAGGTCATTTCGCTGACGCCGGCGATGCGTCCCAGCGAGCGCTCCAGCGGCGTCGCCACTGACGAGGCCATAATTTCCGGCGACGCGCCCGGCAGCGAGGCGGAGATGACAATGACCGGAAAATCGACCTGCGGCAGCGGCGCCACCGGCAGCAGGCGAAAGCCGAGCGCGCCCGCCAGCGCAATGGCGATAGTCAGCAGCGTGGTGGCGACCGGGCGATGAATAAAGAGCGCAAATAGCCTCACTGCTCCGCCTCCCGACCGCTAAAGCGGCGGCGCGCGGCCTGACCCAGTCGATCAAACAGCAGATAGATCACCGGCGTGGTAAACAGCGTCAGCACCTGACTCAGGATCAACCCGCCCACCATCGCAATGCCGAGCGGATGGCGCAGCTCCGCGCCGACGCCGGTGCTGAGCATCAGCGGCAGGGCGCCCAGCAGCGCCGCCAGCGTGGTCATCAGGATCGGACGAAAACGCAGCAGGCACGCCTGATAGATAGCGTCAAAGGGCGCCATGCCCTGTTCGCGCTCGGCGGCCAGCGCGAAGTCGATCATCATGATGGCGTTCTTCTTCACGATGCCGATCAGCAAAATAATGCCGATAATGGCGATGATATCCAGCTCGCCGCCGCTCAGCATCAGCGCCAGCAGCGCGCCGACGCCAGCGGTGGGCAGCGTCGACAGAATGGTGATGGGGTGGATAAAGCTCTCATAGAGCACGCCGAGCACGATATACATCGCCACGATGGCCGCAACGATCAGCCAGACAGTGCTGGTCAGCGCCGCCTCGAACGCCAGCGTGCTGCCCTGGAACTGGGTCATCAGCTCCGCAGGCATACCGAGCCGCTCTTCCGCCGCGCTGACCGCTTTCACCGCGTCGCCCAGCGAGTAGCCGTCGGCGACGTTAAAGGAGAAGGTCGCCGACGGGAACTGATCGAGATGGTTGACGCTGAGCGCGCTGTGGCGCTGCTCAATCTTCGCGATAGCGCTGAGCGGCACGCTGCCGCCGTCGGCGCTGGCCAGCCGGATGCCTTCCAGACCCGCCAGGCCCGGCGTGGCGCGGTTGTCCTGTTCCAGCACCACGCGGTACTGGTTCGCCTGCGTGTAAATGGTCGAAATCAGGCGCTGGCCGAAGGCGTTATAGAGCGCGTTATCAATATCGGCCATGCTGATGCCGAGGCGGCTGGCGCTGTCGCGATCGACGTTAACGTACGCCTCCAGCCCCTGATCCTGCCAGTCGCTGCTGATATCGCGCAGTTCAGGAGACTGACGCAGCGCGTCCAGCAGCTTCGGCACCCAGCTGCTGAGCGACGCCAGCGAGCCGGACTGGAGCGTAAACTGATAGGGCGTACGGCTCGACTGGGTTTCAATCGTAAGATCCTGCACCGGCTGCAGCCACAGCGTTACGCCGGGAAGGTGGCTTACCCGCTGCTGCAGCCGCTGCTGCACCTGCGGGATACGGTCATCGCGTTCGCTTAGCGGCTTCAGGTTAATCTGCAGGCGCGCGCTGTTAAGCGCCGCATTGGTGCCGTCCACGCCGACGAATGAGGTCATGCTCTGCACCGCCGGATCTTTCATAATCAGCGAGGCGACGTCGCGCGTGCGCTCTGCCATGCTGGCGTAAGAGGCGCTCTGCGGTGCCTGCAGCGTGCCCTGAATAATCGAATTATCCTGCTGCGGGAAAAAGCCTTTCGGAATAAGGATCCACAGCAGTACGGTAAGCAGCAGCGTACCGAGCGCGACCGACAGCGTCAGCCAGGGATGCGCCAGCACCTTACGCAGCCAGCGGCCATAGCCAGCGATCACCCGTTCGAAAAAGGCTTCGCTGGCGCGCGAAAAGCGGTTCTGCTTGCGCAGCGATTCGGCGCTCAGCATACGCGCGCACATCATCGGCGTCAGCGTCAGCGAGACCACGGCGGAGATAAGGATCGCCACCGCCAGCGTGACGGCGAACTCGCGGAACAGACGGCCAATCACATCGCCCATAAACAGCAGCGGGATCAATACCGCAATAAGCGAAAAGGTGAGGGAGATAATGGTAAAGCCGATTTCGCCTGCGCCCTTGAGCGCGGCGACAAGAGGCGTTTCGCCTTTCTCCAGGTAGCGCGTAATGTTTTCAATCACCACGATAGCGTCGTCCACCACGAAGCCGGTGGCGATAGTCAGCGCCATCAGCGTCAGGTTGTTGATGGAGAAGCCGAGGAAATACATCGCGGCGAAGGTGCCAACCAGCGAGAGCGGTACGGCGACCGCGGGGATAATGGTCGCAGGCACGTTGCGCAGAAACAGATAAATAATCATCACCACCAGGCCAATCGCCAGCATCAGCTCGTGCTGGGTATCGGTGACCGAGGCGCGGATATTGGTCGTGCGGTCGCTCAGCAGCTGCACCTTCACCGACTTCGGCAGCGTAGCGGTGAGCGACGGCAGCAGCGCGCGGATATTATCGGCGGTGGCGATAATATTGGCGCCCGGCTGCCGCTGTACGTTAAGCACGATGGCGGCCTCGCGGTTCGCCCAGGCGCCGAGCCAGCGGTTCTCCGCCCCCTGTTCGATCGTTGCGACATCGCCCAGCCGCACCGGCGCGCCATTTTTATAGCTGATAATCAGCTGGCGATAATCCTCTGCCGACTTCATCTGATCATTGGCGGAAAGAGTAATGGAGCGTTCCGGGCCGTCGAGGCTGCCTTTCGCCGAGTTGACGTTGGCGCTACTGATGGCGGTACGTACCTGTTCGCTGGTGAGGCCCAGCGACGCCAGCGCCTGGGCGTTCATCTGCACGCGAACCGCCGGGCGCTGACCGCCGGAGAGCGTCACCAGACCCACGCCGGAGACCTGAGAGATCTTCTGCGCGACGCGCGTCTCCACCATATCCTGCACCTGGGTCAGCGGCATGCTGCTGGTGGTGACCGCCAGCGTCATGATCGGCGGGTCGGCGGGGTTAACCTTGCTGTAGACCGGCGGATTGGGCAGGTCGTTGGGCAGCAGGCTGGTGGCGGAGTTGATGGCGGCCTGCACTTCCTGCTCGGCGACGTCGAGCGGCAGCGTAAGCTGGAACTGCAGGGTGATGACCGATGCGCCGCCGGAGCTTTGCGACGCCATCTGTTTCAGTCCCGACATCTGGCCGAACTGGCGTTCAAGCGGCGCGGTAATGGAGGAGGTCGTGACGTCCGGGCTGGCGCCGGGGTAGAGCGTTACCACCTGTATGGTGGGGTAGTCCACTTCCGGCAGCGCCGAAACCGGCAGAAACCGGTAGCCGAGGATGCCCGCCAGCAGAATCGCGATCATCAGCAGCGTGGTGGCGACCGGACGTAAAATAAACTGACGCGACGGCCCGCCGCTGGCGTCAGGAGGCATTACCTGCATTACTCGCGCGCTCCTTTCGCCGGTTGCGCCGCGCGGCTGCTTTTCAGCGCGGTGCTCTGCGGCGCAACCACTTCAACCTGCGCCCCTTCCGTCAGGCGATCCAGCCCATCGGTGACTACGCGTTCGCCTGCGCTAAGCCCGGCGGTGATCACCACCTGGCGGCTGTCCTGCAGTCCGGCAGTGACGCTTTTCTTGCTCACCTTGTTGTCGCTGTTGACCACCCAGACAAAGTGGCCCTCATTGCCCATCTGCAGCGCGGCGGTGGGGATCACAATCGCATTCTGCAGGGTATTGACCTTCAGCCGCGCGTTAACGAACTGGTTAGGAAAGAGCTTGTCGTCCTGATTGTCAAAGCGCGCCTTTATCTTGATGGTGCCGGTTGTGGCGTCAATCTGGTTGTCGATGCTGAGCAGCGTGCCCTGCGTCAGCAGCGTCTGGTTGCTGCGGTCCCAGGCTTCGACCACCAGCGGCTGGCCGCTTTTTTGCGCCTGCATAATGTCGGGCAGGTCATTTTCCGGCAGGCTAAATAGAACATCGATGGGATGGGTCTGCGTGATCACCACCAGCCCGTTAGTGTCGCCGCTGGTGATGTAGTTGCCTGCATCGACCTGTTTCAGGCCGACGCGGCCCGCAATCGGCGAGGTTATGCGGCTGTAGGTAAGATTAAGCTGGGCGCTGGCGACGCTGCCTTCGTCCGCTTTGATAGTGCCCAGGGTTTCGCTCACCAGTGAACGCTGGGTATCCAGTTCCTGCTGCGACACCAGCGAGGTTTTCGCCAGTTTCTCAAAGCGCGCGAGATCGCGGCGAGCGTTGGCCAGCGTCGCCTGGTCTTTCGCCAGCTGGCCCTGCGCCTGGGTTAAGGCGACCTGATAAGGTCGCGGATCGATCTCCGCCAGTAGCTGACCCGCTTTAACCTGCTCTCCTTCCTGAAAGTGAATCGCCATCAGCTCGCCGTCGACGCGGCTGCGCACCGTAACGGTGCTGGCGGCGGTCACGGTGCCAAGCCCGCTGAGAAAGTGCGGCACGCTCTGGCTAACGGCGGCGGCGGCCTGAACCGGCGCTGGCGCGCCCCCTGCGCCCCCTTTGCCGCGGTGCGGTCGGGCGGCGGCCTGAGGATCGGCGTCGGGCTGCGCCGGATGATGCCACCAGTAGTATCCCCCTGCGGCGGCGGCAATGACCGCCAGCACCAGCAGGCTTTTTTTCAACAAGGAAGGTCGGTTCATCTTATCGTTTGCTCTCCAGCAGTAGCGAAATCCCCAAAACGCAGGCTGAAACGCGGCAGCCTGCAAATAGCAGAGTGTAGACCCGCAAAGCGGGCAGAAGTTGAAGGAATTAAGGATATCTGTCAGGACGGACTGAGTATCCCTCATGGAACAAACTTATGGAGGAATTACGTATAAAGAGATGTTTTAGCTTTTGCTATGCTTTTGGACAGGTTATTTACTGCAGAAGGAGAAAAGGATGAGTCAGGTTGAAACCCGTCAGCTCGGTGATACGGGCATTCAGGTGCCGCTGCTGACGTTCGGCGGCAACGTTTTCGGCTGGACCCTGGATCAGGAAAAGTCGTTTTCGTTGCTGGATGCGCTGGTGGAAAGAGGGCTGTGGTTTATTGATACTGCCGATGTCTATTCGCGCTGGGCGCCGGGCAATAAAGGCGGCGAGTCAGAGACCATTATCGGCAACTGGCTGAAAAAGAGCGGCAAACGCGACCGCATCGTGCTGGCGACCAAGGTAGGCATGGAGCTGTCGCCGGAGAAAACCGGCCTGAAGCCGCAGTATATCCGTCAGGCGGTAGAAGATTCGCTGCGCCGTCTGCAAACTGACTATATCGATCTCTACCAGGCGCATCGCGATGATGAGGATACGCCGCTGGCGGAGACGCTGGCCGCGTTCGATTCGCTGATTAAAGAAGGCAAAGTACGCGCTATCGGCGCCTCTAACTACAGCGCGCCGCGTCTGCAGGAGGCGCTAAAGATCAGTGAAGAGCAGGGCCTGGCCCACTACGCGACCCTGCAGCCCGAATATAACCTCTACGATCGCGAAGGCTATGAGTCGGCGCTGGAAGCGGTGGCGACGCAACACGGCCTCGGCGTGATTAATTATTATTCGCTGGCAAGCGGCTTTCTGAGCGGCAAATACCGCAGCGCCGCGGACGCCAGCAAAAGCGCGCGCGGCCAGGGCGTGGTGGATAAATATCTTAATCCGCGCGGCCTGAAGATCCTCGCCTCCCTTGATGAAATCAGCCAGGCGCATAACGTGACGCCGACCCAGGTCGCGCTGGCGTGGCAGATTGCGCGACCGAGTATTACCGCACCCATCGTCAGCGCCACCTCGCTGGCACAGCTGGACGATCTGATCGGCGCGACGCAGCTGCGTCTTACCCGAGAAGAGATCGAAAAACTGGCGCAGGCCAGCAGCTAAGCACGTTAGACGGGGCGTTTACGCCTCGTCTTTAATTTGCGTGCCATATAATGCGGTCGTCCTGACCGCGTTTCCGTTCAGCGATCCCCCTCACACTTGTTTGAAGAATCTGTCTCTTTGCGTATTCGTGCGCACTTTTTTACAAAAGTTGAACTTTTCGCAGCACTATCCTCTGCGTGGAAATAACCTTCATTCAGATAAGAAGAACGATTATGAACAGAAAAAAAGCAGTGCAACATTTCCCGCTGCGCCGTGTTGCGGCCGGCTCCCTGATGTTCGCCATGCTTAGCGCTTCTGCTGTGGCCGCAGACGCGTTCAGCTACGACTCGCCCTATATGTTTGGCGACTGGGGCGGCACGCGAACGCAGCTGGAAAACGACGGCATTAAATTTGACGTTAATTACACCATGGAAAGCGCATCGAACCTCGGCGGCGGCGCCGACACCAACACCTCAATGCGCTACAGCGATCAGTGGGCGTTCGGCGCCAATTTCGATCTGCAGAAGCTGCTCGACTGGCAGGATGCACAGTTCCAGATGACCATCACCAACCGCGACGGCCAGAATATTTCCGATCAGGTGGCCGATCGCCGTACCGGCATGCTCTCTTCAGTGCAGGAAGTGTATGGACGCGGACAAACCTGGCGTCTGACACAGTTCTGGCTGAGTAAAGGCCTGTTTGACAACGTGGTGAACCTGAAAGCGGGTCGCGTCACCGTCGGCGAAGATTTCGATAACTTCGACAGCAAGTTCCAGAACCTGGCGTTCGGCAGCGGGCAGGCGGGTAACTGGCGCGGCGACCGCTGGTTTAACTGGCCGGTATCACAGTGGGGCGGACGCGTAAAAGTTAACATCACGCCGGAGGTCTTCTTCCAGGTCGGTTTCTATAACCAGAACAGCGCCAACTACGATCGCGGCGACGGTTTCCGTCTGGATACCAGCAACTCCGAGGGCAATATGGTGCCGGTGGAACTGGGCTGGAAACCGACTCTTGGCCCGGACAAGCTGCCGGGTAACTACCGCATCGGCTACTACTACTCGTCGGTTAACGGTGACGTTTACGGCAGCTGGCGCGACGGCGGCTATCAGGATAAAGATCACGCCTATGGCGGCTATGTGCTGTTACAACAGCAGCTGACCGCGCAGGGCGGCGACGTTAGCCGCGGTATCGGCGTGACCGTTCAGGCGGTAATGAACGATCACAAAACCTCGAAGACCGATAACTATCAGTCGATCGCCTTTACCTGGGCGGGGCCGTTTGACGCGCGTCCGGAAGATGAGATCGGCATTGCCGCGGCTCGCATTCACGTCAACAGTGATTACACGCGCGCGCAGCGTCAGCAGAACGCCGCTAACGGCGAGACGGACTTCAACAGCCCGACCTATCTGCCGATTCAGGATGGTTCGGAATATAACTACGAGCTTTACTACAACGTGAAGCTGGCGAAATGGCTGCAGGTGCGTCCGAACCTGCAATATATCGTTGCGCCAG
The DNA here is from genome assembly GCF_002431095.1 of Pantoea sp. UBA5923. NCBI lineage: Bacteria > Pseudomonadati > Pseudomonadota > Gammaproteobacteria > Enterobacterales > Erwiniaceae > Pantoea > Pantoea sp. UBA5923. Next base: position 9,800 of record NZ_DJDN01000071.1, read on the forward strand.
GCGCGGTAAGCGAAGTGAAAGATGCTTTTGTTGGCGGCATCAGCGCCAATATCAACTTCTGATAAAACAGCAAGCGGCCCGCTACGGGCCGCTTAATTGTTGTTCCTGTCGCAGGGCATCTTGCTCTGGGCACCCCGCCTCTCGCTTCCTGAACCTCTCCGCTCTCTGTCACACCCGTTCAGGCTGGCACGTTAACGAAACATCACCTCTGCCCAGCGCGCCAGACCGGCCGTTACCGAACCAAAATCATCGCCGCTGGCGACGGGGGTATCCGGCAGCGCCTGCTGCAGCGCGGCGCGCAGCACCGGCGAACGTGCGCTGCCACCCGTCAGATAAATCACCTCTGGTTTTGTGTCGCAGCTGGCGAGCGCCAGATGCACCTGCTCCAGAATGCGCTCCAGCGGCTGGTTGATCGCCTCCTGCAACATTCCGTCGCTGATGGCAGCGTGCAGCTGCGGGGCGATAAAGTCGAGGCTGGCGTCGAAGGAGGCGCGATCGGAAAGGGCGATTTTGCTCTCCTCCGCGGCGCGCACCAGACGATAGCCGAGCTTCTGCTGCCACACCTTCAGCAGATGCGCCACAAGCTCGCCCTGTTCCGCGTCGCGCACCAGATCGCGCAGCAGTTTGCCGCAGACGGCGGAATAGAATTCACTTTGCGCCGGCACGTCGTTAATCGCCACCGCGTTCCACCACGGCAGAGCGGGCAGGGCGGTGCCTTTTTGCGTCTTGCCGCCCAGGCCGAGCAGCGGCATCAGGGTTTTAAACGCCAGCATAATGTCGAGATCGTTACCGCCGACGCGGCAGCCGCTGTGGCCGAGCAGACTCTGACGACGGTCCGACAGCTTGCGCCACTCCGGCCCCATCAGCAGCATCGAGCAGTCGGTGGTGCCGCCGCCGATATCCACCACCAGCACGCGCGTCTCTTTATCCAGCGTTGCTTCGAATTCGAGTCCTGCCGCGACCGGCTCAAACTGAAACTCTACGTCGCGGAAACCGGCGCGCTTCGCGGCGCGCAGCAGAATGCCCTGCGCCTGGGCGTTGGCTTCGTCGCCACCCAGCCCCTGAAAGTTGATGGGACGGCCGATGACCGCCTGGTCGATAGCGCCGTCGATCTGCGCTTCGCCCTGCTCGCGGATATGGCGCATCATGGCGCAGACCAGATCTTCAAACAGCGCGATCTGCTGCGGTTTCAGCCCGCTGGCACCGAGAAAGGATTTGGGGGATTTAACGAACCAGGTCTCTTCCGGGTCAACCATATAGTGCTGCAGCGCGTTCAGTCCGAACTGCACGCTGCTGGCCGAAACCTCGATGTCCTCTTCGCGGTTATAGCGCAGCGCGCGCTGCAGCAGCGCGGTGGTTTCCGCATCCGGCGTTGCGACCTGATGATGGCGGTAGAGCCATTCACTCACCGCTTCGCGCGTGGGTGCGGCAATCATCGACGGCAGCAGGCGCTGGCCCTGCTCCAGCGTCAGCAGGCGCGGCGCGCCGTTTTCGCACACCGCAATGGAACAGTTCGCCGTACCGTAATCGAAACCAATGAACATCTGATGCCCCTCCCGGAAAAAAGGGGGCGACTTTAGCGCAGCTGAGCGGGGCTGGCAAGCGGCTCAGCGCGCTTCTGGCGTATAGATCGTCAGCCGTCCGCGTCCCGCTTTTTTGGCGTTATAACAGGCGATATCCGCCTGCGACAAGACCTCTGCGCCGACGTCGTTGGCGGCGGAGAACTGCGTCAGGCCGGCGCTGGCACCGACCTGGAAAGTATCGTTCTGCCAGCTAAAGGTGTAGCCATTGACCGCCGAGACGATGCGCTGCACCACCTCACACCCCTGCGCTATCGGGCACTCTGGCAACAGCAGGGCGAACTCGTCGCCGCCAAGGCGCGCCAGAAAATCGGTGCCGCGCAGGTGCCGCTGCATCAGCCCGGCAAGTTCGCGCAGCAGCGCATCGCCTGCCGCGTGTCCGGCGCTGTCGTTGACCGCCTTAAATTTATCGAGATCGATAAAAGCCAGCACATGCTGATGCTGATGCTCAACGGCGTCGTTCAGCAGACGCTGAAGCTGGCGTTCGAAGCTGGCGCGGTTCGGCAGGCCGGTCAAAGCGTCATGCAGCGCGCTATAGCTGAGATGCTTCATCATTTTGCGCGATTCGCTGACGTCCTGAATCACCATTACCGCGCCGATCTCTTCGCCTGCCAGGGTACGCAGCGGCGTTATGCTGTAGTGGATCTCTACAACGCCGCCGTCAGCGGCGTGCAGCACCAGCTCGTCATCCAGCTCAGGGGTGAGTTTTTTTGTCGGCAGGCGGCGGAGCAGCAGGTTCTCAACCGGCGCGCCGTGACGTCCCTGGGTGATATGCAGCAGATCGCTCAACGGCTTGCCCGCCGCCTCTTCCTGACGCCAGCCGCTCATCTTTTCCGCGACCGGGTTCATAAAGGTCACGCGCATTTCGCTGTCGGTGCTGATAACCGCTTCGCCAATAGAGTCCAGCGTGATCGCCATCCGCTCCTTTTCCTGAAACAGCGCGTCGGTAAGGTTACGCAGGTGGGTCACGTCCTGGCAGATGCCCAGCATGCGTTCAAGGCGTCCGTCCTGATTGAAGAAGCGGCGCGCCTGGGTGCGCAGCGTGCGTACGCCGTCGGCGCGCTGAATGCGATACTCAATATCGAAAACGTCGGTGCTTTCCTGCGTCGTCAGCAGCGCCAGATCGAGCCGCTCGCGATCCGCCGGATGCACCAGACTGCGCCACAGCTCGCGGCTGGGCTGCTGGTGCGCGGGCAGGCCGAAAAGCGCGTACATATGGCGATCCCACATCATCTTATTGCGCACAAGGTTCCATTCATAAACGCCGATTTCGCCCGCTTCGTTCGCCAGCGTAATGCGCTCCATCAGATGACGATTAACCTGCTCGCTCTGTTTCAGCTCTGAGATATCGATAATCTGGGAAATAAAGTAGAGCGGTTTACGCGCGGCGTCGCGCACCAGCGACACCGTCAGGCGCGCCCAGACGATTTCGCCGTTTTTGCGGAAGTAACGTTTTTCAATGGTATAAGCGTCAATATCGCCGCGCAGCAGCCTGTCCGCATGCTGCAGATCGTTCTCCAGATCGTCGGGATGGGAGATCTGCTGAAAGGTGAGCTTTTTCAGTTCGGCGGCGGGAAAGCCCAGCGTCTGGCAGAGGGAGTTATTGACCTGTAGCCAGACGCCCTGCGGCGATACCAGCGCCATGCCAATAGCGGAATACTCCATCGCGTGGCGAAAACGGGTTTCGCTTTCGCTGATATGGTGCTTCTCACGCTGAAAGGCATCCATTACCAGCGCCATCACATGGCTCGGCATCAGCACCAGCAGAAAGGGGAGCCAGTTAGCTATCTGACCGGGCGCGTTGCCGGGCGTTTCAATGCTCACCAGGCCGAGCGCCAGAACCAGCGAAATAGTGCAGGCGTTAAGCAGGAACAGCAGAAACGCCTCCCGCTTCGGCAGGCGGACGGCGCACCAGAACAAAATCACCACGATAAAGGTGAATGGCCAGGGCATAAAGCGCAGCGCCAGCCAGCTCGCGCCTGCGGTCAGCAGCAGGTTAAAAAGGAACCCCGCCAGGCGTCGCAGGCTGATCGAGCCTGTTCTGAGGGGCCAGGGCATCAGTAACAGCACCGGGCCCAGCGCCAGCATGCCGATAACTTCGGAAATCACCCAGGTTAAGAGAAAGGGCAAGGTGCCGCTGCCGTGGATGTTCAGCATCCACAGCGCCAGCAGCCCGCCCAGCAGGGGAGTAAGAATGCCCACCGACAGCACAAAGCGCAGCCAGTCGAGCAGAGAGTTAAGCGGCGCCTGACGATTGAGCAGCCCGCGCAGCACAACGCCGCCAAGGATCGCCTGCAGCACATTCAGCAGCGTGAATTTCAGATTCGCCAGTTCAGGCCCGATTATCAGCGCAGTCGCCAGGCCGGTGCCCGCCACGCAGCCCAGCAGCAGCAGTGGGACAGAGCGGGAAGGGGCGCGAAACGCCACGATAGTCATCAGCGCGGTCGAGAACCAGAGCGGCGAAATGCGCCCGCTGAACACGATCAGCTCCAGACAAAAAAGCGTCAGCACAAAAGCGAGCACCGCCAGAATCAGGGCGCTCAGCAGGCGGTTTTGTGGCTTGTCCAGCGAGGACAACAGTTCAACACTCATTCACTAACCCGGCAACGCGCACGGCGTCTATATGACGAAAAATGCGCCAGTCATAACTCTTGCGGGCATGCTAGCACATCACCATCGCCGTGGGTTTGTTAAATCAAATTTCTGCGATATTCAACTAATTGACGGCTCTTTCGCCGCGTAAAAAGAGGCGAAAGGGTTACTGGCGGAACAGATCGGCGCGGGTAAAGGGCTTTTCCAGTCCGGCCAGATCCGCAGAGAAACGTTCAAGGAACTGCTGCGTTGTAGCGACGCGCCCATGGCCCATCAATATCAACGGCACTAAAAAGGCCGCGCCGACCTGCGGCCAGCTAAAGCCCTTCAGCGCGGTGCGGCGCTGGCTGAGCAGAAAAGCGGAACTGAGGGTAAAGCCCAGCAGTAGCCCGGTCGCCACTTCACTGGCGGAGTGCGCATGCATCACCAGGCGCGAGAAGCCCACCATAAGCGGTATAAGATAGCCGACGCCGATAGCGAGCAGGCGTAACAGAGCTGGCCAGCGACCGGAAACCAGCCACAGCATAACCGGCCAGAGCGTGGCCGACATCGCGCTGTGGCCGCTAAAGCCGGTAAAGTTAAAACGGGCGCTGCCGATGCCGAAACCGAGAAAGAGGATCTTCGACAGGCTTACCAGCAGACCGGCCAGGCCAAAGGCGAGCAGCCAGTACCAGACCGTACGGCGATTATCGCTCTTCCACGGCAGGATCAGCGCGATGATCACCGCAGTCGGGATCAACAGCATGCTGTCGCCAAAATAGGTCAGTGTTCTCCAGTGCATAATCTTCCTTTAGTGTGGGCTGGCATGAATTTTCCCGCGCCATTAGCGGGCGGGAACGCGCTTCCGCTGCCTGATGCGCCAGCCGCATAAATAAAAACAAAACTGCCCGTTAGTTTATCGGGTAATGGTTTCGGTTTGAAAAGGGTAAATTCTGAAATCCCGACCGCGGCTTTTCTCTGGCGTCAAAAGAATGAAATCCCTATACTTAGCGCCTACTAAACCCTCTCCATCCCGTCCTGCGTCAAAACGCTTAATCGGCGTACAGCGCAGGCTCCAGTATCAGGTCGTTAAAAAGTATGACTGACAAGTCTCATCAGTGCGTGATTGTGGGCATTGCCGGTGCCTCCGCATCCGGAAAAAGTTTAATCGCCAGCACGCTCTATCGTGAAATCCGTGATCAGGTTGGTGACGAGCATATCGGTGTCATCCCCGAAGATGCCTATTACAAGGACCAGAGCCACCTCACCATGGAAGAGAGGGTAAAAACCAACTACGACCATCCCAGCGCAATGGATCATGACCTGCTGCTGCAGCATCTGCAGGCGCTGAAAGCGGGCCAGGATATTGATTTACCGGTGTACAGCTACGTCGAACACACCCGCACGCGCGACAGTATCCACCTGAAGCCGAAGAAAGTAATTATTCTTGAAGGCATTCTGCTGTTAACCGACGCGCGCCTGCGCCAGGAGCTGAACTTCTCGATTTTCGTTGATACCCCGCTGGATATCTGCCTGATGCGCCGCATGAAGCGCGACGTTAACGAACGCGGCCGCTCTATGGATTCAGTGATGAGCCAGTATCAGAAAACTGTGCGTCCGATGTTCCTGCAGTTTATTGAACCCTCGAAGCAGTACGCCGACATTATTGTGCCGCGCGGCGGGAAAAACCGCATCGCTATTGATATCCTCAAGGCCAAAATAAACCAGTTTTTTGAATAGGCGCGTCGGGTCTGACGCGCGGCGAACCGCCTGACGAGCGAGATTCAGGCTGTTCGCTACACTTATATCATGGAGACAGGTTAATGAGATTATGTGACCGCGATATTGAAGCCTGGCTGGATGATGGCCGCTTAGCCATCGATCCGCGTCCGCCGGTAGAACGCATCAACGGCGCGACCGTTGACGTGCGTCTGGGCAATCAGTTCCGCACTTTCCGGGGCCACACGGCGGCGTTTATTGACCTGAGCGGTCCGAAAGATGAAGTGAGCGCTGCGCTGGATCGCGTGATGAGCGATGAGATTGTGCTGCCGGAAGGCGAAGCCTTTTTCCTCCATCCAGGCGAGCTGGCGCTGGCGGTGACCTTCGAATCGGTTACGATTCCGGACGATCTGGTGGGCTGGCTGGATGGCCGTTCGTCACTGGCGCGTCTGGGACTGATGGTGCACGTCACCGCGCACCGCATCGATCCGGGCTGGCAGGGCCGCATTGTCCTGGAGTTCTATAATTCCGGTAAGCTGCCGCTGGCGCTGCGCCCTGGCATGCTGATCGGCGCGCTGAGCTTTGAGCCGCTTTCTGGTCCGGCGGCGCGTCCTTATAACCGTCGTGAAGACGCTAAATATCGCGGACAGCAGGGTGCTGTCGCCAGTCGTATCGACAAAGATTAAACCGCGAATATGGGGATTGAATGAAGAGAGTGATAACCACGCTGGCCATTTTACTGGTGGTCATCGTTGCCGGCATGACCGCGCTGGTGCTGTTGGTCAATCCAAACGATTTTCGATCCTATATGGTAAAGCAGGTCGAGCAACGCAGTGGTTATCGGCTGGAAGTGAGCGACGATCTGCGCTGGCACGTCTGGCCTAAGCTCAGCATTCTGGCCGGTCGCATGAGCCTGACCGCGCCCGGCGCATCGCAGCCGCTGGTCACGGCGGAAAATATGCGGCTTGACGTTAACCTCTGGCCACTGCTGTCGCACCAGCTTAGCGTCAGCCAGGTGATGCTGAGCAACGCCGTAGTGCGCGCCACGCCAGAGAGCGAGCCGCAGCAGCCGCAGAACGCCCCGATCGCCCCCGGACGCAGCGATGCCAGCGCGCCAGCCAGCGGCTGGTCGTTTGATATCAGCCAGCTGCGCGTTGCCAACAGTCTGCTGATCTGGCGCCAGCCGGGCGGCGAAGAATATAATTTCCGCAACCTTAATCTCAATCTCAACCAGGACGATCGCCATCTGGCGAATATTGAGCTAAGCACCAGCCTGACGCGTAATCAGCGCAACGCTACGCTGTCGCTCAAAGGCCAGCTCGACGCCGCGCAATATCCGCAGCGCCTGAGCGGTAAAATTGACGAGCTTACCTATGCGTTAAGCGGTGCCAATATACCGCCGCAGGGCATTAAGGGCACGCTGAGTGCGCAGGGCAGCTGGCGTGCCGATACGCAGCAGTTCACCCTGAGCCAGATGCAGCTCAGCGCCAATGACAGCGCGCTGACGGGCGAGGCGACCGGCACCCTGACGCCGCCGCAGCAGCTGGCGCTTCAGCTGCACGCTACGCAGCTTAACTTCGACAACCTGATGGCCAACGCGCCGCAGATCCGCAACAGCGGGGAGCAGCACGCAACGGTAGCGCGTGCGCCGGTCATTGCGGCCCCGCGCGTGCAAAACAATCTCGATTCGCCGCTTAACGATATGAACCTGGCGGTGAATTTAAAAGCGGACAGCGCGGTGTGGCGCGGCTTGTCGCTGCGCGACTTTGCCCTTGACGTAACCAGTCAGCAGGGGCTGATAACGCTGCGCGCGCTGAATGGCAAGCTGGGCGACGGCGATTTCTCCGCGCCGGGGACGGTCGATATTCGTCAGCCGGAAACCCGCGTCGCGCTCCAGCCGGTGCTGAATCATGTCGCCATTCAGCCTTTGCTCGCCGCTTTCGACATGCCGCAGACAATGCAGGGTGCGGTTTCGCTTAATGGCGACCTGAGCGGCGAAGGCCTTACGCTGGATGCGGCCAAGCGCCACTGGCGTGGTGAGGCGCAGCTGAACGCCAGCGACGTCAGGCTGGCGCAGATTAACCTGCAACAGATGGTGCGCCGCGCCGTTGAGCGCGCCAGCGATAAGGTCAGCAGCGACGAGAGCAGTGAGCAGGGTATCCGCCAGCTTGGCGGCACGCTGGCGTTGAATAACGGCGAGCTGCGCTTTACCGATCTGAAAGGGGAGGGCGATCGCCTGAAATTACAGGGCGGCGGCGAAGTGAATATACCGACACAGCAGCTGGATGTGACTTTCGGCCTGACGCTTACCGGCTGGAAAGGCGACGACCGGCTGGTTACGCTGCTGTCGCAGCAGGCGATTCCGCTGCGCATGTACGGCAGCTGGAATAACGTTCAGTATTCGCTGCCGGTCGATGAAGTGTTGCGTCAGCAGCTACAGAGCGAGGCGAAGTCGCGTCTGAACCAGTGGCTGGATCGCCAGCCGAAAAACAGCGACAACGACAGCCTGCGTAAGCTGCTGCGTCCCTGAATCACACCTCATAATCGAGATCCTGCGGCTGTTGCAGGATCTCGACCTTCTGTACGCGATGGTTATCCACCTGCAACGTGCGCAGCAGATAGCTGCCGACCTGCAGGGTTTCCCCCTCTTCAGGAATATGCTGCAACGTATCCATCAGCAGGCCCGCCAGCGTATGGTAGCTGCGCCGCTCATCCAGCGGCAGCCTGACGTAGAGCGCCAGGTCTTCCAGCGGAATATTGCCGTTGACGATCCAGCGGCCTTCGCCCTGCGCCTGCACATCATAGCGGGCGTCGATCTCTTCACCTTCAAGCGGTAAATTGCCAGCGATGGTTTCCATCAGATCGCTGAGCGTTACTACCCCTTCCACCGAGCCGAACTCATCCACCACAAAAGCAAAATGGGTACGCGCCTGACGAAACTGCTCCAGCGCCTGCAGCAGCGTCAAACGCTCCGGAAAGATCAGCGGCTGACGGATCAGCGCGCGTAAATCCAGCGACTGGTGGTGCAGTGACTGGTGCAGCAGATCGATAGCGTGCACTACGCCCAGCAATTCATTGCTCTGATCGGTGATCAGCAGGCGGGTATGCTGATTGCGGTCGAGACGCGCCATAATCTCCGCCGGATCGTCGTCCAGGTTAATATGCTCAATATCGTGCCGCGACGTCATAATGGTATTGACGTGACGCTGGGCAAAGTTGAGCACGCGGGCGATCATCACGCGTTCCTGGCGGTTAAACAGCGCGTGCTGATCGCTGTCGGCGATCAGTAACGCGCTCTGCGGGTCCAGTTCGGCGCGATCCGCCTCGCCGCGCAGCAGCCGGAGTACGGTTTCCGCGGTGCGCTGGCGCAGCGAACGCCCGGCTGACAGGGCGCGGCGGCGGTTGCGCTGCGCCAGCTGGTTGAACGCCTCAATAACGATTGAGAAGCCGATCGCCGCGTAGAGATAGCCTTTGGGAATAACAAAGCCGAGACCTTCCGCCACCAGGCTAAAGCCGATCATCAGCAGAAAGCTCAGGCAGAGGATGACGATGGTGGGATGGCGGTTGACGAAGCGCGTCAGCGGCTTGCTGGCCAGCAACATCAGCAGAATAGCGATGGTGACCGCCGTCATCATAACCGGCAGCTGGTTTACCATGCCGACGGCGGTAATCACCGCGTCCAGCGAAAAAATAGCGTCCAGCACCACAATTTGCGCTACGACTGGCCAGAATTTAGCGCCGCGATTATGTTGATTCTGCCCGTGGTCCTCTCCCTCCAGCCGCGTATTAAGCTCGGTTGTCGCCTTAAATAGCAGGAACAAACCGCCGAGCAGCAGCAGCAAATCGCGCGCGCTAAAGGGGTGGCTGTACAGGGTAAACAGCGGCTGCGTCAGCGTGACCAGCCATGAAAGCGACGCCAGCAGCAGCAGACGACACAGCAACGCCAGCAGTAAACCAATAACGCGCGCCCGATCGCGATCTTTAGCTGGCAGCTTTTCCACCAGAATGGCGATAAACACCAGGTTATCGATCCCCAACACCAGCTCAAGAACGATAAGCGTAATTAACCCCGCCCACAGCGAGGGATCCGCAAACACCTCCAACATGCCTTAGCCGCCTGAATATATCGAAGTCAGTAAAATCTGAGGATAGTGGAGTGAAGCGCAGGGCACAACTTGTCGCCGCGCCCGACGTTGCGCGCAACGCGGGATAATAATAGAAAGCGAATGGGCGTTTTCTTTCATCATTATGACAGCGTGATGTAAAGGAGAAGATTGCGAGCCGGTGAATAACTGATGAATCGATTTGAAATGCATCGCAGCAGCGAGGCAATTTATTAGCGTGGTGAATATGGAATTAATCTGATTTTTACGCAGGGTATTGCACTTTCAATTTTGCCGAATGACGGGCCTCAATACTAATGACTGGTAGTCTTTTTCCTAAAATAGTCAGGGGACGGCGGGGCCTACTTGTAAAGAAGCCAGTAATAACTAGTATAGCAACGTGCTGTTAAAAGTCTGCGCTTATGTTGATATTCGCCCACAGATTTGGCACCCAATGTTGTGAAATGTGATCTGTCCCGTGGGTATGCATCAGGCAGCCGGTCCGGGAATGACAGGCCGGAAACAGGATATCAAAAGCGGTATTGGCAGCGACAGCCAAGGGCGGTAGCGTGCCTGAAACGCCTTTTACGTTTAGAAAATAATCAGTGCGTCACGGCAGGTGAAGTCAGAGTAATCTGTTGGTATTTATAAAAATTTTCTTGTTTGCTTGATAAGGAAATTGGCGTGAACGCACCCTGGAACTCCCCTCAGTTACGCATATGTCGACGAGAAACTGATTCGCTCAATTATTACACAGCTCAGGGCGTCATGGGTTAAAGGAAATAAAATAAAGAGTTAAATATGCGCGATACTGAAATTACGTTTAAAAGTCTTTTCACTAAATTGTTGTTGGCCGGTTCGGATTTAATTTGTTTTAACGCTGCTTTATTCATAGCGCTGGCGTTAATTAATATGATGTCTGATTCGCCACTGGCAGATATTTCTGAAAAAGATCTGCATTTGAAAATTGCTACGCATATTTTCCTGTCGGTAATTTGCGTCGGATGGTTCTGGGTCAGGCTGCGTCACTTTACCTACCGCAAGCCATTCTGGTTCGAGCTGAAAGAAGTTTTTCGTACCATTCTTATTTTTTCCATTATCGACCTGTCGATTACCGCGCTGTCGCAGTGGCAAATGTCGCGTTTCGTCTGGTTCCTGACCTGGCTGCTGGCGCTGATATTAATTCCGCTGTCACGCGCTGTGGTTAAACACATGCTGAATCATTATGGCCTGTGGAAAAAGCAGACCATTATCATCGGCAGCAGTAAAAATGCGCAGGAAGCCTGGCAGGCGTTGCAGAGCGAAGAGGTGATGGGTTTCGACGTTATCGCCTTTTACGATGTGGATGGCTCCTGTCCGCAGGCGAGCATCTCCGGCGTGCCGGTGCTGCGCGAAGAGGCCGAACTGTGGAACCTGACCCACAGCGAAACGCAGTTTATCGTGGCAGTCGAGTACGAACAGAGTCAGTACCGCGACGTGTGGTTAAAAAACCTGGCGATGCATAACTGCCGCTCGGTCTCCGTTATCCCGACGCTGCGCGGCGTGCCGCTCTACGGTACCGACATGGCCTACATCTTCAGCCATGAAGTGATGATCCTGCGCGTCAATAACAACCTGGCGAAACGCACCTCGCGCTTCCTGAAGCGGGCGTTCGATATCGTTGGCGCGCTGTCGATCATTATCATGCTGCTGCCTGCGCTGCTGGTGCTCGGCTTCCTCGTTGGACGCGACGGCGGGCCGCCGATTTACGGTCACGAACGCGTCGGCATGAACGGCCGCAAATTTAAATGCCTGAAGTTCCGCTCGATGGTGATCAACTCCAAAGAGGTGCTGGAAGAGGTGCTTCGCACCGATCCGGTAGCGCGCGCCGAGTGGGACAAAGATTTCAAACTGAAAAACGATCCACGCATCACCAAAGTCGGCCACTTTATCCGTAAAACCAGTCTGGATGAGCTGCCGCAGCTGTGGAACGTCGTGCGCGGCGATATGAGTCTCGTCGGTCCGCGCCCGGTGATTGAAGATGAACTTTGCCGTTATGCCGGGGATGTCGACTACTACCTGATGGCGAAGCCAGGCATGACGGGATTGTGGCAGGTCAGCGGTCGTAACGACGTTGATTACGAAACGCGCGTCTATTTCGATTCGTGGTACGTAAAAAACTGGTCGCTGTGGAACGATATCGCCATTTTGTTCAAAACGGTGGGTGTCGTACTGAAGCGCGATGGGGCGTATTGATAGCCGGCGAGTGCGGGGAGCGCTGTACGGGCGCTTCCTGATTCAGACGCCGCCGCTGGCAACGTCATTGGCGATTGCTGCCATTATCGTGGCTGAAGGAAGCCGTTAATTGATGCAGAAGGTAATAATACGCATTTGCTTATTCCATCCTGTTAAACGGCAGCAACAAAAAGAGTTAGGGAGCAAGTGATAATGACAGACATTTTCAGTGCTTAGGCTGGCGAGTTTATTTTTTTTCAGCGCTTACACAGCGGCGTTTTCGCCTCTATCAATCAATAACTGATAGCGAAGATCTAGATGATTACAATCAAAACGAAATTGATACCCATGCTGGTATCCGCCACATTTCTCTCAGGGTGTACGGTTGTTCCTGGCCAGCACCTTTCCACTAGCGGAAAAGATGTCGTTGAGCAGCAGGACAGCAACTATGACATCGACAAATACGTCAATGTTTTCCCGTTAACGCCGCGCCTGGTCGAGCAGATGCGTCCTAAGCCGCTGGTGGCGCAGGCTAACCCAGGGCTGCAGAACGAAATCCAGAACTATGAATACCGCATCGGCATTGGCGACGTGGTTAACGTGACCGTATGGGATCACCCTGAGCTGACGACGCCTGCCGGTCAGTACCGCAGCGCCAGCGACACCGGCAACTGGGTGCACTCCGACGGCACCATCTTCTATCCCTATATCGGCAAGGTTCGCGTGGTCGGCCGTACAGTCACCGAAGTGCGCAGCGAGATCGCGCGCCGCCTCGCGCAGTATATCGAGAGCCCGCAGGTCGATGTCAGCATCGCCTCCTTTAAGTCGCAGAAAACTTACGTGACCGGCGCCGTGACCACCTCTGGCCAGCAGCCGATCACCAACGTGCCGCTGACGGTGCTGGACGCCATCAACGCCGCGGGTGGCCTGGCAGCAGACGCCGACTGGCGCAACGTGGTGCTGACGCACAACGGCACCGAGCAGCGCGTCTCTCTGCAGGCGCTGATGCAGAACGGCGACCTGAGCCAGAACCATCTACTCTACCCTGGCGATATCCTCTATGTGCCGCGCAACGACGATCTCAAAGTCTTCGTAATGGGCGAAGTGCGTCAGCAGTCAACGCTGAAGATGGACCGTAGCGGCATGACGCTGGCGGAAGCGTTGGGCAACGCGCAGGGCATGGATCAGACGGCCGCAGACGCTACCGGCGTCTTCGTTATCCGTCCGATTCGCGGCACCAACCGCACCAAGATCGCCAACATCTATCAGCTGAACACCAAAGATGCGGCGGCCATGGTAATGGGTACCGAGTTCCAACTTGAGCCTTACGACATCGTCTATGTCACCTCCACGCCGCTGACGCGCTGGAACCGCGTGATTTCGCAGCTGCTGCCGACCATCGCCGGCATCAACGATGCGAGCGAAGCGGCGCTGCGTTTCCGCAACTGGTCGAACTAGGTTTAGCCATGATTACGTCCGTGTTAGTGGTCTGCGTCGGCAACATCTGCCGCTCTCCAACCGGGGAGCGCTTACTGAAGCGCGCGTTGCCGGAAAAACGAGTCGCTTCGGCGGGTCTGGGCGCCCTGAAGGGCTATCCGGCGGATCAAACCGCCAGCGAGGTGGCTGCGCGTCATGGCCTCTCGCTGGAGGGACATCAAGCGCAGCAGTTAACCGCCAGTATGTGCCGCGATTTCGATCTGATTCTGGTGATGGAGAAACGTCACATCGAACAGGTCAGTCGCATCGATCCAGCCGCGCGCGGAAAAACCATGCTGCTTGGGCACTGGCTCAACCAACAGGAAATCGCGGATCCGTACAGAAAGAGTCGTGAGGCCTTTGAAGAGGTTTACGGGTTACTGGAAAACGCTACCCAGAAATGGGTCAACGTACTAAGCCGATAGTTGGGATTATCCATGAATATTAAAAATAAGGTTATGACCGCGCCAAGAGAGGAGTCGACGGGATTCGATCTTGGCCACCTTTTGGGCCAGCTGATCGATCACCGCTGGATCATTGTCGCCGTAACCGCCTTCTTTATGCTGGTGGGAACGCTCTACACACTGTTTGCCACACCGATTTACAGCGCCGACGCTATGGTGCAGGTGGAGCAGAAAAACACCAGCACCGTGCTCTCCGATCTGCAAAGCATCATGCCGGCGACGCCGGAATCCGATACGGAGATTCAGATCCTGGAATCACGTATGGTGATCGGTAAGACCGTGAGCGATCTCGGTCTGGATACCGTCGTCGAGCAGAAATATTTTCCGGTTATCGGGAAAGGGCTGTCGCGCCTGATGGGCAACAAACCGGCGCAGCTCGCTATCTCGCGTCTGGAGATCCCGCGCACCGTTGACAAGCGCAGCGTTGAGCTGGAAGTGACCGGCCCAACCACCTATACCGTAAGTAAAGATGGCGACGAGCTGTTTAAAGGCCAGGTAGGCCGTCTTGAGCAGCACGGCGAAATCACCATGCTGGTCAGCGACATTCAGGCGGACAAAGGCACCAGCTTTACCGTTACTAAACTGAACGAGCTGCAGGCGATTAACTCAGTGCTGGCGAACCTCACCGTCGCTGACAAAGGCAAAGACACCGGCGTGCTGGGCCTGCAGTATCTGGGTGAAGATCCTGACCACATCAGCAAGGTGCTGAACCAGATCGTCAATAACTATCTGCTGCAAAACGTTGAGCGCAAATCTGAGCAGGCTGAGAAGAGCCTCGAGTTTCTGCGCAACCAGCTGCCGCAGGTGCGCGCCAAGCTGGACGACGCTGAGAACAAGCTGAACACCTTCCGCCGCCAGAACGAATCAGTGGATATGTCGCTGGAAGCGAAATCGGCGCTCGACTCCTCCGTCAGCGTGCAGAGCCAGCTGAACGAGCTGACCTTCCGCGAAGCAGAAGTATCGCAGCTGTTCACTAAAGATCACCCGACCTACCGCGCGCTGCTGGAAAAACGCAAAACGCTGGAAGGCGAACAGGCGCAGCTGAACAAGAAAATCTCCCAGATGCCGCAGACGCAGCAAGAGATCCTGCGCCTGACGCGTGACGTACAGTCAGGTCAGGAAATCTACATGCAGCTGCTGAACCGTCAGCAGGAGCTGGGCATCAGTAAAGCCAGCACCGTCGGCGACGTGCGCATCATCGATAACGCGGAAACGGCCAACGCGCCGGTCGCGCCGAAGAAAGCGCTGATCATCGCCGCCAGCCTGCTGCTGGGTCTGATTGTCTCTGTGGGCCTGGTGCTGCTGAAAGCGATGCTGCATCACGGTATCGAGAACCCGGAACAGCTGGAAGAGCTGGGCATGAACGTCTATGCCAGCGTGCCGCTGTCTGAGTGGCAGCGTAAGAAGGATACCGAAGCGCTGGCGCGTCGCGGTCATAAAGTGAAAACCGATCCGCACGAAACGCTACTGGCATTGGGCAACCCGACTGACCTCTCAATCGAAGCGATCCGTAGCCTGCGTACCAGCCTGCACTTCGCCATGATGGAAGCGAAGAACAATATCCTGATGATCACCGGCGCGAGCCCTGGCATTGGTAAAACCTTTATCTGCGCCAACCTGGCGACGCTGGTAGCGAAAGCGGGTCAGCGCGTGCTGTTCATCGATGGCGATATGCGTCGTGGCTATACCCATGAGCTGATCGGCGCGGAGAACCGGTCTGGTCTCTCTAACGTGCTGTCGGGTAAAACCGAGTTCAGCCCGGCGCTGATTCAGCGCGGCCCTTATGGCTTTGACTTCCTGCCGCGCGGCCAAGTGCCGCCGAACCCGTCGGAGCTGCTGATGCACCGCCGTATGGGCGAGCTGCTGGACTGGGCGAGCAAGAACTACGACCTGGTGCTGATCGATACGCCGCCGATTCTGGCCGTAACCGATGCCTCAATTATCGGCAAACTGGCTGGCACCTCGCTGATGGTGGCGCGCTTTGAAACCAACACCACGAAAGAGATCGACGTCAGCTTCAAGCGCTTCGCGCAGAACGGCATCGAGATTAAGGGCGTGATCCTCAACGCCGTGGTGCGTAAGGCGGCTAACTCGTACGGTTATGGCTACGACTATTACGACTACGAATATGGCAAGCCGACCAAAAGCTAAACTTTGACGATTAACGGGGCGGTGTAACCGCCCCTTTTTATCGTCGCTTAAAGACGACACGCAACGATGTACACAGGTGATTCTGTGTTTCGCGCCAGACGCCACGCATAACACGCATAACCGGGCGGGCGCCCATAACAGAATGGTTCAGCAACAGGCAGACGCTTTCAGGCGCAGCTTCGCGCCAGGGCGCAAATGCCTGTCGGGCTGGCAACGTGTGGAATTAAGGAATCACACCATGGCTCCATATTGGTATATATCAGGGTTTCTGCTGCTGATTTCGATCGTGGAAATCCTGCTGAAAAAAGACGAACGCACTACGCACATCCTGACTTATCTGCTCTGCATCGCCGCAGCGACGCTGGTGGTGTTCGGCGGTATCCGCGGTCTCGGCACTGGGATGGATGATTATCAGTACCGCAGCTTTTTCGCCGATTTTATCAACCGTATTCAGGTCAACGGCTTTGCCAATACGGTGGCGTTTTTCCGCTATGAACCGCTGATTTTCATTCTGGCGTATCTGACTACGCTGTTTTCGCACAACGCCGATATTTTCCTGTTTATCTTCTGCCTGCTGGCGGTGACGATAAACGCGGTCTTCTTTAAGAAAATGTCGCCCTATCCAATTGTGGCGCTGGCGCTCTACTCGGCGCATATCTTTATCAACAAAGATATGAACCAGATCCGCTTCGGCCTCAGCTCGGCGCTGTTTCTCGGGGTTATCTGGTATATCTATCTGAAACGCTACTGGATGGCGTTAGGTTTCACCGTTTTGTCATTTTTAAGCCATAATACCGCAGTGATGGTGGTCTCGATTGTACCTTTCCTGTTTATCCGCGACTCTCGTTGGTGGCCGGTGGCAATTATCGTGCTGAGCGTTCCCGCTTCCAAAGTTGGCGGGACCAGCTTTGTTTCGCTTATTTCGACACATCTGGGTGCGATAGGAGAAAGGGCTGAAAACTACAATAACCAGTACGCCACAGGAGCCGAAGGGGGCGTCTTTTCAATCTCCAACCTGAAAAACGTAATGCTGGTGTTTATTTTTGTCTATTTCATGCTGAGCAATGAGATCAAAAAGTATAACCCCCAGCAGTATCGCCTCAATTATCTGTTGGTTCTGACGTTTGCCATCGGCGGCGCTATTCGTATCTTCTTTTATAACTATTCATCAGGTGCGCGTCTCTCTAACTACCTGTTGCAGGTGGAGCCGGTGATCATCTCCCTTCTGATCTACCAGGTCAGGCCCGTATTGAAACCAGCTATGTTTGCCATGTTTGCTTTTTTTCTTTTGTATTATCTCTACTACAACACGATTTCTCTTAAGCAGGCCGTGGTCGGCTACGAAGTCGCTCAGGGCTTTAGACTATTCCATTAGTTAAAGAGGAATACGACCTGGTCAGTTATCGCTCCGGTAACCCTTACTGATTGACGGGACTGCGTCCGCCGCCGCCGCGCGGTACGCAGTCCGTTTTTTATAGATTTCAGCCCTGTTTTTAAGAGGTACTGGCATGAAGGACATTCGTTTCTCCATTGTAATACCCGCGTATAACGCGTCGCAGTCGATTGTCGCGACGCTGGATTGCGTCAAGGCGCAGAGCTATCGCAATTTCGAAGTGATTATCGTTGACGACAAATCCGCCGATGCGGCGGCGCTGGCGGAGGTAGTCAACAGCGAGCGCTATCAGGATCTGGGCATCAATCTGGTGCTCTCTGAGGTGAAACTGAACGGCGCAGGCGCGCGCAACAAGGGGATCGAGCTGGCGACGGGCGACTATATCAGCTTCCTCGACGCCGATGATGAATGGCACGCCGACAAGCTGCTGGAGACCAGCCGCAAAATTGCGGAGCTGGAAGCGCAGGGCAAAAGCAAATTCGTTATCTACAGCCAGGTTAACATCTATCAGGACGGCACTTTCCTGAAGGTCATGCCGATGCAGACGCCGGGTAAAAACGAAACCGTGGCGGAGTATCTGTTCGGCTGCTACGGCTTTATCCAGACCAGCACCATCGTGCTGAAGCGCGAAGACGCCGCGCGCATCCAGTTCGATACGCGCTATATCCGCCATCAGGATTATGACTTCTGCATTCGCGCCGATCGTCTCGGCTATGAATTTGTCATGATCGCGCGTCCGCTCGCCACCTACCATCTGGTCACGAAATTTGGATCCAAGCATAAAGGCGAATCGGTGAAATATTCGCTTTTCTGGCTGGATGCCATGAAGCCGCATCTGACCTCGCGCGATATCGACACCTACAAGGCTTTCAAGCTGCCGCTGCGTTACAAAATGGACGGCAAGTCGCTGATGGCGAGCCTGACCTTCGCGCGCTACTTCTTTCTCACCAATAAAGACAACCGGGCCTATTTCCTTAACCGCGTGAAAGACAAGCTAAGGGCGCGGCTGGGCGGTGAAAAAGCGGTTTCCTGACTCTTTCTTGCTCCCCGACGCGGGAGCGTTTTCCCGGAACGATACTTTTTTATTCAGGTATGAATATGACGAATCATGTTGGCACCGTAGGCATTGTGATGCCGATGTATAACGCACGTCAGACGGTTTTACGCGCAGTGCAGTCGGTGATGAACCAGACCTGGCCAGACTGGCATCTTTACCTGATCAATGACAAATCTACCGATGATTCGCTGGCGCTGGTGCGCGAGCACTGTAACGATCCGCGCATTACCATTCTCGACAATGAGGTGAACCTCGGCGCGGCGGAGACCCGCAACGTCGGGCTGCGCGCGGCGAAAGAGGAGATTATCGCCTTCCTCGACAGCGACGATGAATGGCACGTCGACAAACTGGCGCAGCAGGCCGCGGCTATCGCTGCGGGCGATGATTTTGTGATCACCGAATATCACTACAAAACCAAAAATGCCGATCACGACATCACCTACAGCAAACCCTTTCTGCAACAGGAGAGCTTTGTGAAGAAGCAGTATCGCGTCTGCTTCTCTTCTGTCTGCTTCCGCCGTCCGCCGCAAGGTATTTTCTTCCAGCGCAAAGGGCACGAAGACTTCTTGTTTCTCTATGAACTCTTCACCCGTTACAAACAGGCGCGCGTGATCCAGAGCATTCTCGTTAACTATTACGAACTGGGCGATTCCCTGTCGCGCAACAAGAATAAAGCGGCTAAATGGCACCTGGAATTATTAAGAATTATCTATAAAAACAATCCTTTAAAAATCTATTACTATTACGGCTGGTATATGGTGAACGGCGTGCTGTTTACCCTCAAGCATCGATAACCGGATTGTCTTTTTACTCTTTTGAGGTGGGTAGCGTTAAATGAAAAAAATCGTCCTGGTGATCAAAGATGCCTATTCGTACGCCGGCACTGAGAACATCTGTAACTTTATGTCCGAGTGTCTGGGCGAAACGCATGACGTCACCATCTACTCGCTGGAAGGCAGCGGTAAAACCTTCTACCCCTTTGAGCATGTCAAAAATATCGTCAGCTTTGAGGGACACAGCAATCCGATCAAAAGCATCGTGAAGCGTATTCACAGCGAAGAGGTCGACAGCGTATTTCTCATCAGCATGGGACGCCTGAGCGTGATGTTCGCTTTCTGGAGCCTGCTCTCCGGCAAGAAGAAACGCTTTAAAGCCTATGCCTGCGAACATATCGCCATCAACTCCTTCAGCAAGCCGATCAAACTCCTCAAGTACCTGCTGCTGCGCTACTACGATCAGGTCATCGTCCTGACCGATAAAGACCATCAGGTCTTTTCCCGCTGGCGCATTCCGAGCAAGCAAATCCCTAACCCGGTGGTCTTTAAGTCTTTTGAACGCAAGACGCGCAGCCGTCAGGCGCTGGCAGTCGGCCGCCTCGATCACCAGAAAGGGTTCGATCTGCTGCTGGATATCTGGCGTGACTTCGCGCAAACCCATCCGGAATGGACGCTGGTCATCGCTGGCGACGGCGAGCTGCGCCAGCAGCTGGAGGATCAGGCGGCGGCGCTCGGCATCAGCGGCAGCGTTAACTTTGTCGGCCGCGTCAGTAATATCAACGACTACTACCGCGACAGCGATATGGCGCTGATGACCTCGCGCTACGAAGGGCTGCCGCTGGTATTGCTGGAGGCTAAATCCTGGTCGCTGCCGGTAGTGGCCTATGACTGCCCGACTGGCCCGCAGGAGATTATCAACCAGGGCGAAGATGGCTTCCTGGTGCCGATGAACGACAAAGCGACCTTCCTGGCGCGTATGGATCAGCTCGCCAGCGACGACGCACTCTTCTATGCCATGAGTCAAAAAACAAAAATTACCGCGCTGAAATTCGACGGTAAGCAGATCAAACAGAGCTGGCTGGCGCTGGTTTAACGGCGGCAAGGGAAGGACCTGATTGCAACGTGCCTCAGGGAACACTGTTATGGCCCATTGCGCGGCCCCATCGACTACGGGATTAGATGCATGAAAAGAAGAGAAGTCTTGCAGACCGCAGCCTCCTCCATTGTTGCCGCACTCTCCGTCAGTGCGTTTTCCAGCCATGCGGCAAAAAACAGCGGCGTCGCTCTGAAAACGGTAGACCCGTCGGCAGTGCCGAATGGCGACGTGCCGATTCTGACGCCGGAAAACCTCTACGCCATGCCGCCGCAGTTCTGGCAGAACTTTGAAGGCCAGCTCTGGATCGGCAAAGCGGGCAGCGACGCCAGCCAGGCCGGTAACCAGATCCCGGTCTTTCTGCGCGACGCCAGCGGCAAGCTGGCGCAAATTACCCAGCCGATTGCGCTCAATAAGGGCAGTTTCGCGCGCTTTGTCCAGGGTAACGCCGCGCTGATCGCCGATCCGACGCACTCAATGACGGTGAAGGATAACGACGGTAATACGCTGTTTAACATGCCCGACGTCAGCCGACCGGGCCAGGCCGCGTTCAGCCAGCGTCTGGCGCAGCCGGACGGCTATCAGCTGATAGGCGAAATCGCCTCGGTTGAGGAGCTCCGTAAAACCCGCCCGCTGTTTGAAGGGGCGAAGATCAAGCTGAAAAGCTGGCATGAAGGACTGGAAGTGGGCGGCGGCGAGTTTATCGGCAGCTTCCAGACGGGTCGCGATGACGGCGGCGTCAACTTTGCCGGTGAAGGCTTTTCCTGGCGTCGTGTGGTGGAAGATTTTAACCGGCTTTCGCTGTTTGACTTCGGCGCCATCGCCGACGGCAAAACCGATGCCGCGCCCGCCATCAAGGCGATGTATCAGTGGTCGGAACAGGCGGATCAGCCGATCTGCGTGCAGTTTCCCGCGGGCACTTTTTTTGTCTCCGCCATCGATTTCTCGCAGCAGGGGCGCCGCTTTTTCCGCCTCTCTGGCGCGATGGTAAACTTCGGCTACTTCCCCGCAACCACCATCGTCTCTGACGGCCAGTCCGACTTCGTCTTTAAGGTCGACGCGCGCTGGGTCGAGCTTTCCAACCTGATCTTCAACGGCAACACTGATAAGCGCCCCAATACTCAGGGTTTTTTCAGTAACAAATGCGAAGGCGGACAGTTCTTCCGCGGCGCCTGCCTGCGCTTCAGCCGGGTCGGCGGCGTGTCGCTAAGCCTGCAGGATACGCTGGACTGTAAAATCGACCAGTGGTACGCCTCGCGCTGCACCGGCGACGTTATCAAATCGGGCTGGTCAGGCCGCAAACAGGGCGCCTGGGACCACAGCACCGCCATCGAGCTCTCTAACTTTAACGCGCAAAACTGTCGCGGCGCCAAAGTGCTGAACCTGCCGCGCTGCGGCCAGTCGATTATTCATAACGGCTGGATCGAACACTGCGACTACCCGGGCGATATCTCTAACGGCCAGTGGATCGTCGACGCCCTGAGCATTGAAGATTGTAAAAATCCGCTGATCGCCCATAACTCACGCCTGAATATGCGCCAGACCAGCCTGCAGTCCGGCAGCTGGATCGACAACTCCGCGCAGGGCGAGCGCCTGCTCAGCGCCTGGGAGATGGGATCGACGCGGGTCGAGTCCTACGGCATCGCCACCGACGGCAGCCTGAAGTACAACTATCTCACCTCGCGCTGGCGGCTGGTGAACAACAGCAACCAGCAGACCTGGTTTGATCTGGGCACGCTCTATTCGCCCGACGTCGGCGACAGCTGGGAGATCGAAATCTTCGGCCAGGCCGACTTCAGCAACGGCAGCACCAGCCAGCCGCTGATGAACCCGCTGAAAGACCGCACCACCGGCGGCCGCGCGGTGATCCACGTGCAGCGCAAAAAGAGCGGGGCGGAAGCGAGCTGGTCGGCGGAGGGCAGCTCGCCGGTGCTGGAGGTGCGCTACCTTGCGCCGCACGACACCGACGCGCGTATTTTCGTCAAGCTGGCGGGCTGGACGCCGTCCGCCGTGGTGCTGATAAAAAGCACCGCCCGCGATCGCTTCGCCACCGGCCGCTGCGCGCGCGTCGACGCGCGTATGGTGCAAGGCACGCCGCCGTCCGGCAACAAGGCCGCGCCGCAGCGCTTTAGCCTGCACAACGGTAAAGCGGGCATCGGCGGCAATGAGCAGGGCGATCTGCTGCTGGCGTCGCGCGCGCTCAGCGCCGAGCAGGTCGATACCAGCCAGCCGAAAGGCTTTATCTCAATGGTGATTAACGGTGAACAGTGCGCCGTACCCTATTTCGCCTTGAAAGATTAGTTTGACGTACCGCGCCCAGGGAAGGGCGCGAGCAGCATCCTCTGGAGCTTTTTTACATTGCATATTGGTTATTTTTTTAAACACAGAGTTTACTTTTGCCCGTCAGGACAGGGCGGCTTGTTTACCCGGCGCATCGCAGACCTAAAGGTCGGGGAAAAATTAAAAAGAAATTTCTCGGAGTTTTTAATGAAAATTTTACTGGTGGGTAACCATACGTGTGGGAATCGCGGGGATGGCGCGATTCTCCGCGGGCTGATCGATTCGATACATGCCGCCCGCAGTGACATAGAGATTGATGTGATCAGCCGTTATCCAACGAGCTCTGGTTATTTGCTCCAGCAAGAGATTCAGCAGGATTCGCTGTTTCTGCACAACAGTAAGCCAGCTAAAGGATTGATTGGAACGGTAAAGCGCAAGGTCGCCAACCGGCTGATGCCGAACATTATGATGGCGCATCTGGGAAAAGGCGGCCTGTTTAAATCCTTCGCCGTACCGGCGCATCTGGAAGCCTTTACCGACAGCCTGAAGCAGTACGACGCCATTATTCAGGTCGGCGGCTCGTTCTTCGTCGATCTCTACGGCGTGACGCAGTTCGATCATGCGCTCTGCGCCCTGATGGCGAAGAAGCCTCTCTATTTGATCGGCCACTCGGTCGGCCCCTTTCAAAATCCACGCGTAAACACGCTGGCGAACTTCGTCTTTGACCGGGTTGACAGCCTGGTGCTGCGCGAATCGGTCAGTCTCGATCTGATGAAAAAGGATGGCGTCACCACGCGCAAGGTCGCGCCGGGCGTCGATACCGCCTTTCTGGTGCGCGCGCGCAGCGTCGAAAAGCCGAGCCACAACCTGCTGCACTGGCAAAATATTATCAGCAGCCGCAAAACTATCGCGATTACCGTGCGCGAACTGGCGCCGTTCGATAAGCGTCTTGGCGTGACGCAGAAAGAGTATGAAGCCGCTTTTGGCCGCGTTATCAACGCGATGATCGCCGAAGGTTATCAGGTGGTCGCCTTCTCGACCTGCACCGGCATCGACAGCTACGCCAAAGATGACCGCATGGTGGCGTTGACGCTGCGCGACAGCATCGAGCGCCCGGAGCATTACCATGTCATTATGGATGAGTTTAACGACCTGGAGCTGGGCATCCTGCTGAGCCACTGCTACCTCACCATCGGCACGCGCCTGCACTCCGCCATTATTTCAATGAACTTCGGCACGCCTGCCGTCGCTATCAACTATGAACACAAGTCGATGGGCGTAATGAATCAGCTCGGCCTGCCGCAGATGGCGACCGACGTGCAGAGCCTGATGGACGGCTCGTTGATCGATAAAGTCAAAGACGTGCTGGCGAATTATGACGCCATTAAACAGCAGGTCGATACGGCGGTTGCGCACGAGCGCGAAGTCGGTAACCGGATCACAGAAGAGATCCTCAACGTATTGGGGTAATGCTATGAAACTCACTTTTTTCACCATGCGTTTCCCGGTCGCCTCTGAGACCTTCGTGCTGAACCAGGTGACCCATTTTATTGACGCTGGCTATGACGTAGAGATCATCTCGGTATTTCCCGGCGATCTGGTGAACCGTCATGCGGCCTTTGACGAATATCAGCTGGCGGCGCGCACGCACTATCTGCTGCCGGAAGAGAAAGTCTCAAATATCGACAAGCTCAACCAGCGCCTGAAGCTGGTGCTGCCGAAAGTGGCGAAGCCCGCGCTGATCCGCTCGCTTAACGTACGCCGCTACGGCGCGCAGTCCAGCAAGCTGCTGCTGCCCTCTATCGTGGCGAATACCCGCCAGCCCTATACCGCCGACGTGTTCCTCGTTCACTTCGGCTACGCGGGCGCGCTGGCGAATAAGCTGCGTGAGCTGGGCGTGCTGATCGGCAAGCAGGCGACGGTGTTTCACGGCGCGGATATTTCACGCCGCCATATTCTGGAAGAGCACAAGCAGGATTACGTCAATCTGTTCGAACAGAGCGAGCTGCTGCTGCCGATCAGTCATCTCTGGGAGCGCAAGCTGATTGAGATGGGCTGCCCGCCGGAGAAGATCCACGTTACGCGCATGGGCATCGAGCCGGAGAAGTTTAACTTCAAGCCGCGCAAGGCGTTTCACTCGCCGCTGCGCATCGTCTCCGTGGCGCGTCTCACTGAGAAGAAGGGCCTCGACGTTGCGGTGAAGGCCAGCGAGCTGCTGAAACAGCGCGGCGGTCAGTTTGAGTTCACCATTATCGGCAACGGCGATCAGGATGCGATGATGCGCGAGCATATCGCCAACGCCGGACTGGAAGATTGCGTCAGCATGCCGGGCTTTAAGCCGCAGGAGGAGATCCGCGCCGCCCTCAGCGAAGCAGATATCTTCCTGCTGCCCTCCAAAACCGCCGCCGATGGCGATATGGAAGGAATACCGGTGGCGCTGATGGAGGCGATGGCGGTGGGCTTGCCGGTGGTTTCTACCTTCCACAGCGGCATTCCTGAGCTGATTGAGAACAACGTTTCAGGCTGGCTGGTGCCGGAAGATGACGCCGAGGCGCTGGCCGATACGCTGTTCAGGCTGTCGCAGGGCGATATCGACGTGGCGCCAGTAGTGGCGGCGGCGCGGCATAAGGTCGAAACAGAGTTCAACCAGCATATCGCCTATGGAGAACTGGCGCGGCTGCTGGAGCAGCTGGCGTGAGCGGACTGAAAAAACAGGCGGTATGGCTGTTTGGCAGTACCTGTTTCGCCGCGCTGCTGCAGGTACTGCAGCTCAGCGTGCTGGCGCGCAAGCTGGAAGCGCACGAGCTGGGGCTGCTGGCGATTATCAACGCCATTCTGGCGGTCGCCACCGTGTTGCAGGATATGGGGATGAGCAGCTATCTCGTGCATCGTCAGGAGATCACCCGGCGCGAGCAGAGCACCATTTACTGGGTTAACGTTTCGCTGAGCCTGGTGACCGGCTTGATCCTGCTCGGCATCGCGTATCCGGTCGCCTGGTTCTACCATCTGCCGGAGCTGGTGGGGCTGATTATGCTGACCAGCCTCAACTTCCTCGTGCTGGGTCACCTGTCGCAGTATCAGGCGCACTACATCAAAACCAAACGTATGGTGTTGCTCGCCAAAATCGAGATGGCTACCAAACTGTTTGCTTTTGCCTGTACCGTGGCGATGCTCTGCTTTACATCGCTGACGGTGGCGGCGGCGATCCTTGGGCTGTTTATCAATGCCTTCACCCGCATTATCTGCATGATTGCCTTCGGCGAAAAGGCGTGGCGGCCCACCTGGGAATTTGATAAAGCCACCTTTATCAGCGCGGTGCGTTACGGCATCTATCAGCTTGGCTCGCAGACCATCAACCAGCTGCGCACTCAGGCGGACGCTCTGATCGTCGGTAAGGTTATGGGCGCAGAGATGCTCGGCATCTATTCGCTGGCAAAAGAGCTGATCCTTCAGCCGCTCAAGCTGGTATCACCGGTGATTAACCGCCTGGCGCTGCCGCGCTTCGCGGAGAAACAGCAGGATCCCGAGCAGCTCAAAAAGCTGTTCCTGAAGGGCACCTTCGTTATCATGCTCTTCAGCAGCGCAATGTACCTCGCTATCGGGATTCTCTCGCCGGTGATTGTGCGCGTGCTGTACGGCGCGTCTCACGAGCAGGTTTACCATCTGATCCCGCTGATGTTGCTGTTTGGCATGCTGCGTCCGATGGGCGGACTGACCGGCGCTATTTCGCAGGCGAACGGCCGCACCAACGTCGAGTTCTACTGGAATATCGTGGCGAGTCTGGTGGTGCTGGCGGTGCTGGCAACCACTTTTATCTGGCCAAACGTGCTCTACGTGGCGCTGACGCTCTCGATCTCGCAGGTATTAATCTCTGCCTTCGCGCATCCGTTCTTTATTAAGCCGGTTATCGGCATCCGCTTTATGCCCTATGCGCGACAGTGGGTGTCAGTGTCAGCGTTATTTATCGCGGTGATTGTGCTGGTGAATCATTTCAACCTGTTCATTATGCCGGAGTGGTTCGAACGCTGGCTCTAATCATTGGGTATTATCCAGGGCGGCCGCTGTGCCGCCCGATTCTTTTTTAGCCTGGCATTACGCGTTATCAGCAACCGACCCTGACGAGGGTTTTAGCGCGTAGGTTAGCGCTTGTCTTTACTCACTTTATGGCGTGTCTGAACAGTGGGAAAAAGATGAATTTCTAAGGGATGACAGGCATTTAGTATCGGATTTTCAGATAAAGATTATACTTGCTGTTCTGGCCGAGACTGCATAATCGACCACACGTATTCACTTCATGAAATGGAAAAAATATGACCAAGCTTAAAGCAGTAATCCCGGTTGCGGGTCTCGGTATGCATATGCTCCCGGCGACGAAAGCAATTCCAAAAGAGATGCTGCCTGTCGTTGATAAGCCGATGATTCAATATATCATTGATGAATGCGTTGCAGCGGGCATCAAAGAGATTGTGCTGGTCACTCATGCTTCCAAAAATGCGGTAGAAAACCACTTCGATACCACTTACGAGCTGGAAGCGCTGCTCGAGGCACGCGTTAAACGTCAGCTGCTGAGCGAAGTGCAGTCTATTTGCCCGCCGGGCGTGACCATTATGAACGTGCGTCAGGCGCAACCGCTGGGTCTGGGCCACTCTATCCTGTGCGCTCGCCCGATGATTGGCGACAACCCCTTTGTGGTTGTGCTGCCGGACGTGCTGCTGGACGACTCCACCGCCGACCACCTGCGCTACAACCTGGCCGCTATGGTGGCGCGCTTTGAAGAGACTGGCCATAGTCAGGTGCTGGCGCAGCATATGCCGACTTCCGATCTCAGAGAGTACTCGGTAATTACCACCGAGCAGCCGCTGGATAACCCAGGCGACGTCAGTACTATCACCAATTTCGTCGAGAAGCCGGAAGAGCCAGCGTCGCTTAACTCCGATCTGGCTGCGGTCGGCCGCTATGTACTTTCCGCTGACATTTGGGGCGAGCTTGAGCGCACCGAGCCGGGCGCATGGGGCCGTATTCAGCTGACCGACGCTATCGCCAGCCTGAGCCAGAAGAAACCTGTTGACGCCGCGCTGCTGACGGGTCGCAGCTTCGACTGTGGTCGTAAGCTTGGCTATATGCAGGCGTTTGTCTCTTACGGCCTGCGCAGCAACGGCATGGGACAGGAATTCCGCGCCGCTATCGAGAAAATTCTGGCAAAATAACTTTTTCTCACGTTTTGCCGCGCATCGACGCGGCAGCTTTGACAGGAGCACACATGGCTATTTTGGTAACGGGCGGGGCGGGATATATCGGCTCCCATACGGTGCTGGCGTTATTGCAGCGCGGCGACGACGTTGTAGTACTGGATAACCTGTGCAACGCCTCGCGCGAGGCAATCAATCGCGTCGAGAAGCTGGCCGGGAAAAAGGCGACCTTTGTTGAAGGCGATGTCCGCGACCGCGCCTGCCTGCGCGATCTTTTCGCCAGCAATGAAATCACGGCGGTTATCCATTTCGCCGCACTGAAGGCGGTAGGGGAGTCAACCCGCATGCCGCTGGAGTATTACGACAACAACGTCGCTGGCACTGTCGTGCTGCTGGAAGAGATGCGCGCCGCAGGCGTCTATAACTTTATCTTCAGCTCATCCGCCACCGTTTATGGCGCCGACGCGCCGGTTCCCTATGTAGAAACCACGCCGATCGGCGGCACCACCAGCCCTTACGGCACCTCCAAGCTGATGATTGAGTTCGTGATGCGCGACTTCGCCTTTGCCGAACCAAAATTCAAAGCCATTGCGCTGCGCTACTTTAACCCGGTCGGCGCGCATGAGTCTGGCGAGATCGGTGAAGACCCGACCGGCATTCCCAATAACCTGCTGCCCTATATCGCGCAGGTGGCGATTGGCCGTCTGCCGCAGCTCGGCGTATTCGGCGGCGATTACCCGACGCCGGACGGCACCTGTCAGCGCGACTACATTCACGTCGTCGACCTGGCGGAAGGGCACTTGAAAGCGCTGGATCATCTGCCGAAGGTAGAGGGTTA
This sequence comes from Pantoea sp. UBA5923, assembly GCF_002431095.1. Lineage (NCBI taxonomy): Bacteria > Pseudomonadati > Pseudomonadota > Gammaproteobacteria > Enterobacterales > Erwiniaceae > Pantoea > Pantoea sp. UBA5923. Next base: position 38,704 of record NZ_DJDN01000071.1, read on the forward strand.
CAAGGCTTACAATCTCGGCGCGGGCAAGGGCTACTCGGTGCTGGAGATGATCAAGGCATTTGAGGCAGCTTCTGGCAAGCAGATCCCTTATGAGATAAAACCGCGTCGCGATGGCGATCTGGCAGCCTTCTGGGCTGATGCGAGTCTGGCAGACAAAGAGCTGGACTGGCGCGTGTCGCGCGGAATCGAAGAGATGATGCGCGATACGTGGAACTGGCAGAGTAAGAACCCGGATGGTTTTCGCTGAATAATATCAATTCAATAACGAGCCTGGTCTAAGACCGGGCTTTTTTATTTGTATAAGTTATCAAACATAACGATTAAGTTAGTGAACAGGTTAGATGCCTACAATAAAAACAGATTAATTCACCTTAAACGATCAAAAAGCAGATTTATCTGATGCGAACTAGTATTTAAGCTTACAGTCTGACTCAACGTGAGATTGCTCTTTGAATGAATTTTGCCCAAGTGAAAGTTAAATGGTAATACTTAAATTTCAGATGGTTAAAAGGAGAATCACACAGCGGTTTTGTGGAGCCATGCAAGGCAGCGACTGACCATAGAAACCTGTGTTAATTTGCTACTACACAAGGTACTATTTACGGTTGTGAATTATCACCTGGTAAGTCCTGGGTGAATAGTATACGAAGTATAAAGGTTAGTAGTAATAATATATTTTCGCATATTGCATTGGCGCTTGCATGCCAAGGGCGGTAGCGTGGTCATTTTCTCTCTTTTTGGCTAATATTTAGCCATCGATGCTAGTATGACCTGTCAGTTAAGGGATCTGGCGGTGCCTTATTAAGCTTTGGCTTGTTCTATGTTCAACTGAGCTTTTCAGTTCAAACCGAATCAGCCAGTAGCTTGCTTTAAACACATGGTGTAAACAATATTCAGTTCTATCCTGCAGCTAAGCGTTTGAGTTGCTTCTGAATGGGCGCAGGTATGGGTGTCGTAAAGGATGAATGGAAAACTATGAAGATTTTAGTAACGGGTGGCGCGGGCTTTATTGGATCGGCAGTTGTCAGGCACATCATCAATGAAACTCAGGATGAAGTCATTAATGTGGATAAGCTGACTTATGCTGGCAATCTCGAATCATTAAAAGAGGTAGCAGACAGCTCGCGCTATCAGTTCCGACAGGCAGATATCTGCGATACTGCGACGATTTCAGCCATTCTGAATGAGTTTCAGCCCGATGTTGTTATGCATCTTGCAGCGGAAAGCCATGTTGACCGCTCAATCACTGGGCCAGCAGAATTCGTCCAAACCAATGTTGTTGGCACTTATAGCCTGCTAGAAGCAAGTCGCCAATATTGGTCTGGGCTTGATGAACAGCGCAAACAAGCGTTTCGTTTTCATCATATCTCTACTGATGAAGTCTATGGCGATCTGCCGCATCCAGATGAAATGAGTGGTGAGCTGCCTCTCTTCACGGAAACTACGCCATACGCACCCAGCAGCCCATACTCTTCCACCAAAGCAGCCAGTGACCATCTGGTACGTGCCTGGGGAAGAACCTATAAATTGCCGGTTATCATTACAAACTGTTCTAACAATTACGGTCCGTATCATTTTCCAGAGAAGCTGATTCCTTTAATTATCAGCAACGCCCTGGAAGGCAAACCTCTTCCGATTTATGGAAAAGGCGATCAAATTCGTGACTGGCTCTATGTTGAAGACCATGCTCGCGCACTCTATATCGTCGTAACTCAGGCTCAGCCGGGTACGACTTATAACATCGGTGGTCACAACGAAAAGAAAAACATTGATGTGGTTTACAAGGTGTGTGAATTACTTGATGAATTGATGCCGAAGCCTGAAAAATATCAGCAACAGATCACTTATGTAGCTGACCGACCAGGCCATGACCGCCGTTATGCTATCGACTCAAGTAGAATTCAGCGTGAGCTGGGTTGGAAGCCTGCGGAAACTTTTGAAACGGGTCTACGTAAAACGGTCGAGTGGTATCTTTCTAATGCTGACTGGGTAAACAATGTCAAAAGTGGCGCTTATCAAAACTGGATCGAACAAAACTACGAGAAGCGCGATTGATGAATATTTTATTGTTTGGCAAAAATGGTCAGGTAGGCTGGGAATTACAACGTGCGCTCGCGCCATTAGGTAATGTGATAGCTCTTGATTCGCGTTCCACTCGCTACTGTGGCAATTTCAATGACCCGGAGGGTGTAGCAGAAACGGTCAGAGCCATTAATCCGCAAATTATTGTCAATGCAGCCGCTTATACAGCTGTTGATAAAGCTGAAAGTGAACAAGAAAGCGCTAAATGCATCAATACATTAGCGGTTAGTGAAATCGCTAAAGCAGCAGAAGAAGTTGGTGCATGGTTTATCCATTACTCAACAGACTACGTGTTTAATGGTCAGGGCATCATGGCCTGGAGAGAAGAGGATGCAACAGGCCCATTGAGTGTTTATGGTCAGACTAAGTTAGAAGGTGAAAAAGCAATTCAACGTTATTGCGCGCGTCACCTGATATTTCGGACTAGCTGGGTTTACGCGGCAAAAGGTAATAACTTTGCTAAAACAATGATTAAACTGGCAAAAGAGCGCGATACTCTTTCTGTAATCAATGACCAATATGGTGCGCCAACAGGTGCAGATCTGATTGCTGATTGTACGGCGCATGCAATTAGAACAGCTATTGTGAATAACAACGTTGCAGGTATCTATCATTTAATTGCATCAGGCGAAACTACATGGCATGCCTATGCTACTAAAGTGATCAACATAGCCAGAGAAAAAGGCGTAGAATTAAAAGTCCAGACTATTAATCCGGTGCCTACTAGTTCGTTTCCTACACCAGCTAAACGACCAGAAAACTCCCGGCTTAATACAGAAAAATTCCGACGTACTTTCAATCTAACCTTACCAGAATGGCAAATGGGTGTTGAACGTATGTTAAATGAAATTCTCGAATAATAAAAAGCAAAGGGTAATGTTAAATTCCCCGAATTTAAGGTGATAATGTGAAAAAGAATAAAGGTATTATTCTCGCTGGCGGCTCAGGAACTCGCCTTTACCCGGTAACAATGGCTGTAAGTAAGCAACTCCTACCGGTGTATGATAAACCGATGATTTATTACCCGCTTAGTACACTTATGCTGGCAGGTATTCGAGAAATTTTGATTATTAGCACGCCACAAGATACGCCAAGATTTGAGGCCTTGCTGGGCAATGGGTCGCAGTGGGGACTGGATATACAGTATAAAATTCAGAAAAGCCCTGACGGGCTGGCCCAGGCATTTATAATTGGCGAAGAGTTTATTGGCGAGGATCCGGTTGCACTTATTCTCGGCGACAATATCTTCTATGGTCACGACCTTTATAAGCAGTTAGAAGAAACGTGTCAGAAAAGTAAAGGAGCTACAGTATTTGCCTATCATGTTCATGACCCAGAACGTTACGGAGTCGTTGAGTTTGATGAATTAGGCAAAGCAATCTCATTAGTAGAAAAGCCGAAAGAGCCACGCAGCAGCTATGCTGTTACAGGTCTCTACTTCTATGATAATCAAGTAGTTGAAATGGCAAAAAACCTTAAACCCTCACCGCGTGGCGAGTTGGAGATTACCGATATCAATAACCTCTACTTGCAAAAAGGTGAGCTCTCGGTCTCAATAATGGGGCGTGGTCACGCTTGGCTTGATACTGGCACTCATCAAAGTCTAATTGAAGCAAATAATTTTATTCAAACTATCGAAACGCGGCAAGGATTAAAAGTAGCTTGTCCTGAAGAAATTAGCTACCGATTAGGATTCATTGACGCCGAGCAACTAAAAAAATTAGCGCAACCTTATTTGAATAATGAGTATGGCAAGTATCTCATGTCAATTTACGATGGAAAACTAAAATGATTGTCGTTAATACTAGCATACCAGACGTAAAAATAATCGAGCCTACTGTGTTTGGGGATGAACGAGGCTTTTTTATGGAAACTTGGTCACATGAAAAGTTTAATAAATTAGTTTGCTCTCGTAAGTTTGTCCAGGATAACCATTCAAAATCGTCAAAAAATATTCTGCGCGGCCTACATTATCAAACTGTAAATACACAAGGAAAACTTGTGCGCGTAGTTGATGGCGAGGTTTATGATGTTGCAGTAGATATGCGTGAATCGTCCCCTACCTTTGGGCAATGGGTAGGTGTATACCTTTCAGCTGACAACAAAAAACAATTATGGATTCCTGAAGGATTTGCTCATGGGTTTTATGTGACTAGCGAATCTGCAGAGTTCGTTTATAAATGTACAAACTATTATACTCCAGAACATGAGCATTCAATAATATGGGATGATAAACAGCTGAATATCAAGTGGCCATTCAATAAAGATAATCCTCCAGTTGTTTCTGCTAAAGATAGTTGCGGGAAAGCGTTCAAAGATGCTGTTTATCTATAAATCAACATTTACTGAACGACTGCTATGAAGTATTAAAGAATGGTTTGTTGTCAATACGAGTAAAACATGAGTAAAATTAAACCTGTAATAAAGCTTACGATTGATTTGGCTAAAAGAGAAATAGCTTCGCGATATAAAGGCTCACTTTTAGGGTACTTGTGGGCTGTCATAACTCCTTTATTGCTTTTACTTGTTTACACATTTGTTTTTGGAAGCGTTTTTAAATCTCGTTGGGTAGGTTTCGACACAACTTCAGGAGATTTTGCAATTGTACTTTTTATCGGAATGCTAACCTATAATATTTTCTCGGACTGTGTCTCACGCTCCCCATGGCTTATTACAGGTAATGCTAACTTTGTAAAAAAAGTTATCTTCCCAGTTGCTATATTGCCAGTAATTAATGTTATTTCGGCTGTGTTTAATTTTTGTATGGGGTTTGTGCCTTGGATTATATTGAATTCTTATTTCCATGGTTTACCGCCAGCTACGATTGTATTATTACCTATTTATATCCTTCCTGTTATCTTGATTGGATTAGGAGGGAGTTGGCTTATATCAGCATTAGGCGTATATTTTAGAGATGTGGGGCAGTTTATAGGCGTAGTAGTAATGTTGCTCATGTTTTGTTCGCCTGTGTTTTATTCAGTTACAGCGGTTCCTGAAAAGTTCAGAGTTTTCTTTCATCTTAATCCAATTGCAAGCACTATAGAAATGGTGCGACAAGTTTGTATATTTGGAACAATCCCTGCATTAAATGATTTTATAAACACGATTTTATTTTCACTAATAGTTGCTATTTTTGGATACTTGTTCTTTATGAAATCAAAAAAAGGTTTTGCAGATGTCCTCTGAATACAGTCTTATAATTGAAAATATTTCAAAGCAATATAAAATGTATGCTAGCCCAAAGCATAGGTTTATGGATATATTTTCTGGTGGAAAATTTGGGAAAAATACTACTTTTTTCGCGCTTAAGAATTTTAACCTTAAGGTAAAAAAAGGTGAGTCAATAGGTATATTAGGTAAAAATGGTGCTGGTAAGTCAACGTTATTACAGATTTTAGCTGGTATTATTCCGCCATCGAGCGGGAAAATCGTTGTAAATGGAAACGTATCTGCTTTATTAGAGCTAGGCGCGGGATTTAATCCTGAGTTTTCAGGTAGAGAAAATATTGAAATAAGCTCAAGTATTTATGGGGTGAAGTTAACTGAGCAAAAATTGCAAAATATCATCGACTTTGCAGATATTGGTAGCTTTATCGATCAACCAGTTAAAGTTTATTCAAGCGGAATGTTTATACGTCTCGCGTTTGCTATTGCCTCTCAAATGGAACCTGACATTTTAATAGTTGATGAAGCCCTGTCTGTTGGTGATCTGCAGTTTCAAACCAAATGCCTAAGGTTAATCCAAAAGTTAAGGGAGCAAGGCTGTACTTTTGTTTTCGTATCTCACAGTCCCAGAATGGTAGAGTTATTTTGTGATAGGGCTATTTGGTTACAAGACGGCGCGGTTAAATTAGATGGTGAGCCAAAAAAGGTTGTCCGAGCATATGAGAATTTTATGGTTGGTGGATTGGACAATGAAAATAATGAAAGTATAAAAGTTGATACCAAAGTACAGTTTGAGTCAGAGTCTGGGTTCAATAAGTTAAGCAGCAGCAATCATATCGAATGTAAAGAAGGGTTTAACTTTACTGCGGTAAAAGTTTCAATTGATGGTGAACTTAATCCTCATTCGTTTGAGTCAAAACAATTTAGCCTTATTGTTGAAGCTAAATATGTCATGGCTTATAAAGTAAACAAGCCATTATGGGCGATTGGTATGTTTAATGAAGTAAATCAGCCTATTTTTCACTACAATACCGATAATAGTGGCGTTGAATACTTAAATGAAGTTAATATTGGATTGCAAGGAATTATTAGATTCAGAGTTGACGTTCCCTCCGTTAGGCCTGGTGATTATTTAATTGCTATTGGCTTGGATGATGGCGTTCCCGGAAACAGCGAAGTATTAGCGCATGTATATGATGCTTTTACACTTAGGATATCAAATACAGTAGACTCTCCTCAGGCTGGTTATATTCAATTAAACAATTGCATTGCAGAGATAATAAATGAAAAATAATTATCGACTTCCTGTAGATTATAACTCCCGAATTAATTATCTTAAATATGTGGATGGTCATGACTCATTAAATTCTACAATTTACCAGCCGTTGGTCTATAAGTCTGCTTTCGAAATTGTAAAAAAAACAGGCGCAAAATATTTAATCGATATCGGATGTGGCGATGGCGTTAAGGTTGCTGAAGTTAGAGATTATAGTCCAGATTGTAAAGTGATCATGATAGATCATGAATTCATCATTAATAATATTTCAAAAAAATATGATTTTGCGGAATATATAACGGCTGACTTTGATGTAGAAATTCCGGATATCGATGAAGATAAACTGAAAGATTCAGTTATTATTTGTAGTGACGTTATTGAACATCTATTAAAACCTGAGATTTTAATCGAGTTTTTGATGAGATGTAAAAGCTTGACTAAGGCGATAGTACTATCAACGCCGGATCGTGCTGAAGAAAGAGGCCTTTTTGACTATGGTCCTCCTGCAAATCCATATCATGTAAGAGAATGGACACTCGATGAATTTACAAGAATGCTAATGGATTATGGCTTCACGAATAGATTGCTCGCAGGGTTGACCATTTCAAATGATCTAAATAACGTAAAAGCAACACTTTTATGTATCATCAGCAAGTACTTTGAGTATGAACCCATATCACATACTCTTAACCAAAATTTGGCTTGCCAAAATGAGTATAATATTAAGAATTTAAAGAATATTACAGTTGAGCTAGACTTTCGAGAGTTCGAAAATGATACATGGTATCTACTAAACAACGATGCTACTATTATGATGCCTCTTATGCTAAGAGTTCCTGTCGATGAGCAGATATCGTTGGCAGATAATCATGGCTTTAATGTTATATCGAAAACTAAACTTGTAGTTGATGTTATAACTAAAGATGGTATGAAAATAGGAAAGTCTTTCATGCATATCAATAGTGCTGACGAGCCTATTGCTGCAGTTAAAGGAAGTATTTTGAATGAGATATTTTCTGGCAATTCACCAAATCTAAATATATATCCGTTTAACATTATAGGCCTGACTGATTCGACAATGCAGAAAAATCATCGCGGTGATGAGGATATTCTTTTGCAACATCTTGGTAATTGGCACGAGAATATTACTCGTAAAAACTTCATTGTTGAGTTAGCTTTTGGTGGTAAAGTAAAATGAAACGTAAAGCAATAAACTTTTTAAAGAATAACAATTTGGTAAGAAAAGGATATCGCAAAACTGTTGAGAAAGTCCCTTTCATTGAAAATATGCTTTCATTATATCGTTATTCTAACTGGATAAAAAATTATAAAAAATCTATCAGTAATTATGATTTTCACTACAGAACTTTCAATCAACTTAACCGTGAAGTCATTAAAGCAAAAGTAGAAGATGCATCGCTTCTCAAACCTGTGTTAATTATGACTACTTATAATGATCATGACATCATTGAAGCGATTATACGGAAAAACGAAGAACTAGGTTTTGAACAAATTGTTATAGATAATTGGTCTAATGATGGCACTTGGCCAATCATTGAGAAGTTAAAAAAAGAACTAAATTCGATACTTGAGATACATCGTTTCCCTTTTGAAGGGCCTACAGAGAGCTATCTTTGGAAGGCAATGCTAGATTTAAAAAGCGAAATTGCCTTGAATTTTAAAGGCCGATGGATTCTTCATCAAGATAGCGATGAAATAACAATTACTCCTTTTCAAAATGTTGATATCAGGTACGTCTTAGAAGCAGTTTCAAGAATGGGGTATAATGTCGTACCCTTAAGGATGATTGATTTTACACCTATCGACGATTCTTTCACTATTGGTGATCCAGTCACTCATTTTAAATATTATCGGTTATCGCCAATAATATCTTATGGCCTTCAAAATAAAATCTGGCTGCAAGGAGATGAAAAAGTTGATTTAAGCAGTATGGGCGGACATGATGTAAACTTTGATGCTAAAAAAGTATTCCCTATACGTTTGCCTCGTTTTCATTACAGCATTCGTTCAGTTGCGCACGCAAAAAGTAAGTATTCGCCTAAAAGATTAGAGCGCTCTGCAAGCGAGAGAGAAAGCTTGGGATGGCATACTCACGTTGAAGTTAAATTAAAAGAAAAAGTCATATATGATCAAAGCGAACTCATAAAATTTAACTTTAACGAATTCTATTCTGAACGTTTTAATTGGTTTACTTATAATGACTAAATTAAAGGTAATTAACATAGGACCTACTGAGTGGTTTTCACCGCATTTTGCCTTTACAGATAATAATATCCAGGCTTTTAATTATGATCCATGGAAAGATGATCGCACATTGATAGATTTTTGTAGTGATATAAATCCTGATCTACTATATGTTTTCCGTGGTGATATAGTCCGGTCCCAATTATATAAGCTGAGAAGTATTTATCAAATAGAGTACTCTAGTGAAATTTATCCAGACAATCCATTCTGTAATAAATACTCACAATGGCTTGGTGTGAAAAAATTTATGCACTGTTTGAGAGATGTATTTCCTTATTCTAATTATTATCATTACGATAGGTCAAGAAAAGGGTTTTTGGAAGCCATGGGGCTTGATTTCAATTATCATTATCTTCCAGTAAATACATCCTTATTCAACACGGGAAATATTAGAGATATTGATATTCTTTTTTTTGGTCGAGCATCCCATCGGAGAATAAATATATTCTCAAAGCTTAAAGAGCTTAATATAAAATTTGTCTGGATTGAAAATGGTTTAAGCTGGTCAGAGTTATCTTCTTACATTTCTCGCTCGAAAGTCGTACTGAACTTTGCTGCAGATGATTGCGATAATTTTGAGCCTCGAATTTTATTAGGTTTGGCTGGAGGTTCGAGAGTTATAACTGAAAGCTCTGTTGGATTAGACATGTTTCTTAAAGAAAAGCCTAAATATAACCATTTAATTAAAATTGCAGATCCAAACCACATTAGTATATTGAATGCTTTTAATCAATTAAAAGAGTCTGAAAATATTGACACCAACCATATAGTTGATACCTTTGATCTTTCATCGAACGCTTTTATCATTAGTGACATTAAGAGGGATTAAATATGAGTGTTCTCGTTACTGGCGGTGCAGGTTATATTGGATCACATACAGTTTTATCTCTACTTGAAGCTGGATTCAAAGTCGTAGTAGTCGACAATTTCGTAAATTCTTCTGAAGCATCTCTAGAGCGTGTGAAGAAATTAACTGGAAAAGATTTTGATTTTTATGAAGGTGATATTAGAGATGTATCTTTCTTAAAAAAAGTATTTGAATCTAACAGAGATATAAAAAGCGTTATACACTTTGCTGGTCTTAAATCTGTTGGAGAGTCTGTTAAACATCCTTTAGAATATTACGATGTGAATTTTAGTGGCACCTTAAAGCTGCTTGATGTAATGAATAAATATCAGGTAAATGAGTTTATTTTCAGCTCATCGGCTACAGTTTATGGAAGCCCATCTGCAATACCTCTTACAGAGGATTGTAAAACTGGGGGAACAACCAATCCTTATGGAACCTCCAAGTATTTTGTTGAAAAAGCCTTGGTTGATATTTGTAATGCAAATGAAAATCTTAAGGTTAAAATATTAAGGTATTTTAATCCAGTTGGAGCACATAATTCAGGCATGATAGGTGAGTCGCCTAAAGGTATACCGAATAATATTTTACCTTACATAACTCAAGTTGCAGTGGGAAAATTATCAGTATTGAAAGTCTTTGGGAACGATTATGCTACTTCAGATGGTACAGGTGTACGTGATTATATACACGTCATGGATTTAGCTGAAGGTCATATCGCTGCATTGAATCATAATAAAAATAATAAAAACCTGTATGTCTTTAATTTAGGAACAGGTTGTGGCTATTCCGTACTTGAACTTATATATAATTTCGAAAAAATTGCAGGTGTCAAAATACCTTATGAAATCACCGCGAGGCGCGAAGGTGATATAGCCGAATGTTGGTCAGATCCTACATTAGCTAATGAAGTACTTAACTGGAGAGCAACTAGAGGGATTAAAGAAATGCTGGAAGACGCTTGGAGATGGCAAAAACAAAACCCAAACGGGTATTGTGGTTGACAATAAAAAATATTTATTTAACAACCATTACTTGTTCTTAGAGTTAATTGCTCTTACTGAAGTCCAAAACCAAGGCGATTATGGATCAACATTCATGCTCAGTTGCGATTTTAATGGCCACCTATAATGGTGATAATTATTTATTACAGCAGCTCAATTCATTTGTCGGTCAAAGTCACAAAAACTGGCATCTTTACGTTTCAGACGATGGTTCTCAAGATAAAACTCTGGAATATTTATATGCTTTCCAGTCGAAAAATTCTCGATGCTCCATATTCAATGGGCCTAGATTAGGCTTTGCTAGAAATTTTATGGCATTAATTGACAATTCTGATATCGAGGCTGATTTTTTTGCTTTCTCTGATCAGGACGATATTTGGTTAGAAGACAAGTTAGAAACAGCATTGAACTTTCTAAGTAAACTAGATAATGATAAAGCTGCCATGTACTGCTCAAGGACTTCTTTAATTGATGAAAATAGCCTACCTGTCGGACTTTCGCCACATTTTGTAAAGAAACCCTGTTTTGGAAACTCAATTATTCAGAATATTGCTAGCGGCAATACAATGGTTTTCAACAAAAAAGCAAGGGAATTACTCAGGCTCTTTGCTGGCAAGCCATTAATAGTTCACGACTGGAGTTTGTATCAAGTCGTAACCGGCTGCGGAGGAACTGTATTTTATGATAAAAAGCCAACTATTCTTTATCGGCAGCATGGGAATAACCTGATTGGGAATGGTATGCACTTATCAAATCGATTTATGAATTTTAAACAGACAATAAATGATGGGCAAAAAATTCTATGGAATAATGTTAATTTAAAAAACTTGTTATCAATTAAAGAATATTTGACGACAGAGGCTATTAATATTATTAATGTTTTTTTTCAGATGAGATCGTCAAGTTTATTTAAACGTTTACATATATATATCCATTCAGGGTTGCACCATCAAACATTGCTGGGGAACATAACAAATTTCTGTTACGCCATCTTTAATAAATTATAAGGTATAATATGAGTGTTATTGCTTCTCTAGTGTTATATAAGCATTCCTGGAAAGATGTTGAAAAAACAATCAAATGTTTGATTTCTGAAGACAGTATTTCTAGAGTGGTCATTTTAGATAACGGTTCACATTGTGGTTGGTTATCAGAGCTATCTAATGAGAAAATAGAAGTGTTTTCTTGTGAAATTAATGCCGGTTTTGGCGCTGGTCATAATCTTACGATTGAAAGATATAAGGAACATTTTAAATACTTCCTTATATGTAATCCAGATATATTCTTTGAGCATGGTGAGTTTGACAAACTTTATGATTTTAGTATAAGGCATTTAGTAGATTTAGCTACACCTAAGATAGTATATCCTGACGGCCGCATTCAGCATAGTTGCAAACTTTTACCTTCTCCTTTGCAATTATTTATGAGAAGATTTTTTCCAACCCTGTCTTTTCATTTTAATAAAAAATATGAACTGGCTGATGCAGATTATACAAAATCCTTTTATGCGCCATCGATATCTGGCTGTTTTATGCTATTGAGTAACAGGTCCCTTAAAGGGACAGGTGGTTTTGATTCTCGATATTTTATGTATCTAGAAGATGTGGATTTATCACGGCGAATAACATCGGCCGGCTTTTCTATAAGATATTGTCCTGATTCAACTGTAATACATGAATCACAAAGGCGCTCTTATAAAGATTTAAAGTTTTTAGTCTATCACCTAAAATCGGCTTGTAAATACTTTAATAAGTGGGGGTGGATATATGATCCGGATAGAAACTCTCAAAATTTAAAATGCCTATCTGATTTGCCGCGGACCAAAGACTGATTTTTATTAAATGGCTCGATTTATTACTTCAAATTACGTTGTTTTCAAAAGCTATTCATTAGAATTCTAATCTATTATTTATTTTGATTTTTGCTTTGTTTGTTTGTTAAGTGACGCTTTTGAACTGATTGCTCTTGATGGAATTTGTTCTCACGAGTGATCTGAATGTTATTTACTCTAAACCGCATTATTTTCTAAACCTTGCGTCTTTTATAAGTTATTATATTTATTGCTTTATTCTCAAGTTGTGCATTAAAAGTGCGACTCAAAACAGGAGTATGTAATGTCCAAGCAACAGATCGGCGTTGTAGGTATGGCAGTGATGGGTCGTAACCTGGCTCTCAACATTGAGAGCCGCGGTTACACCGTCTCTATCTTCAACCGTTCACGTGAAAAGACTGACGAAGTCATCGCAGAAAACCAGGGCAAGAAACTCGCGCCTTACTACACCATCGAAGAGTTTGTAGAGTCCCTTGAGAAACCTCGTCGTATCCTGCTGATGGTACAGGCGGGCGAAGCGACTGATAAAACTATCGCTTCCCTGACCCCGCATCTCGACAAAGGTGACATCCTGATCGACGGCGGCAACACCTTCTACGAAGACACCATCCGTCGTAACAAAGAGCTCTCTGAGCAGGGCTTCAACTTCATCGGTACTGGTGTTTCCGGCGGTGAAGAGGGCGCCCTGAAAGGTCCATCTATCATGCCTGGCGGACAGAAAGAGGCTTACGAGCTGGTTGCGCCGATTCTGGACAAAATCGCTGCCCGCGCTGAAGATGGCGAAGCCTGTGTGACCTATATCGGTCCAGACGGCGCTGGCCACTACGTGAAGATGGTGCATAACGGTATCGAATATGGCGACATGCAGCTGATTGCCGAAGCTTATGCGCTACTGAAAGGCGCGCTGGGTCTGAGCAACGAAGAGCTGGCGAAAACCTTCACCGAGTGGAATAACGGCGAGCTGAGCAGCTACCTGATTGACATCACCAAAGATATCTTCACTAAGAAAGATGATGAAGGTAACTACCTGGTTGACGTCATCCTGGATGAAGCCGCTAACAAAGGTACCGGTAAATGGACCAGCCAGAGCTCACTGGATCTCGGCGAGCCGCTCTCTCTGATTACCGAGTCTGTTTTTGCCCGCTACCTTTCTTCTCTGAAGACACAGCGTGTTGCCGCATCTAAAGTGTTAAGCGGCCCGCAGGCGCAGGCTTTCACCGGTGACAAAGCGGAATTTATTGAGAAAGTGCGTCGCGCGCTTTACCTGGGCAAAATCGTCTCTTATGCGCAGGGCTTCTCACAGCTGCGTGCTGCTTCCGAGCAGTACAGCTGGGATCTGCACTACGGCGAAATCGCGAAAATCTTCCGTGCTGGCTGCATCATTCGCGCGCAGTTCCTGCAGAAGATCACCGATGCCTATGCAGAAAACGCCAATATTGCGAACCTGCTGCTGGCACCTTACTTCAAGAATATCGCTGACGAATACCAGCAGGCGCTGCGCGACGTAGTCGCTTATGCAGTGCAAAACGGTATCCCGACCCCGACTTTTTCTGCCGCTATCGCTTACTACGACAGCTATCGTTCAGAAGTATTGCCCGCTAACCTGATTCAGGCGCAGCGCGACTACTTCGGCGCGCATACCTATAAGCGCATCGATAAAGAAGGTGTGTTCCACACCGAGTGGCTGGACTAATCATTAAAAAGGCTTCCATAAGGAAGCCTTTTTTTATCCCACCAGCAAATCCCCGCTCCTAATCTCTTTATCTCCCGCCAGCCTGACCACCAGCATGCCCGCCGTCGCGAACTTCGCCCAGTGCCTTGCATAGAGCACACCGCCGTGCTCTGCCACCAGCGGCGTCACGCTGTCGGTTATCGGATCGACGACCTCAGCGACCACTTCACCCGGACGAATATGCGCGCCCAGTTTTTTGCGATGCAGAATCAGGCCCGATACCGGCGAATGAATATACTCGCAGCCTGCCAGCGGCGTTGCGGGATGTTTAAGGGCAGGGGAGACGGCGGCTGCGCCTTCAGTGTGACGCTGCTTAATAACGCCCATCTCTTCTGGCATATCCACCGCTTCCAGCGCGCTCGCCGCGGCGCTGCTCTCCGCCATACCTGCAATATCGTCAGCGTTGGCCGTCACCAGCGCCAGCTCATCGCCGCCAATCACCGGGGCGGCCACTTCTGCTGATATCAGGGTCTCTTCAGCCGCGATATAACCGCCTTCGCGCAGCGCAGCGATAATCGCATCCGCGTCATGCTCCGCCTGGTCAGGATCGACATCACGTACCCCGCGTAGCTCAAGCGTTACCGGCAGGAGGCCGCGCGGCATTGGATAGCTGTCGCCAAAGCGTTCCGCCAGCGTCAGCCAGGGCTCGCAGCAGGCTTCATCGAAGGGTTCCCCGCCTGAAACCTGCGCCAGCAGCTGCACCTCGCTGCCCAGCCAGCGCGCCAGCGGCTCGATATCGGGCCAGGCGTGCGGCGTGGTGTAGAGATGGGGCAGCGCTTCCCAGTCGCAGTGCAAATCAATCATCAGATCTGCCTGGCTCGCCATGCGCATCAGGGTAAACCGCTGCGCCTCCAGTTCGTTTTTGGCGATTACATCGCGATAGTGGCGATCGATCGCATCGCGGATCAGCCGCTTGTTGTCGCCTTCGTTCGGCGACAGCGAGCCGGCCAGCTCCGCCGCCAGCTTTTCGCCCAGCGCGGGGAAGCGACGGTTGAAGTCCTGACCAGACTCGCAGTGAAAACGTCCCAGATGCGTGCCGTTCCAGTGCTGGCTCAGCGCCAGCGGGTTCGCCACCGGCACCAGCGTAAAGCTCGCGCGCAGCCTGCCGGCGGACTCCAGCGCCGCCAGCTTCTGCTTAAGAAACCAGGCGACTGCCATACCGGGGATCTCGTCGCCGTGTAGCGACGCCTGGATATAAACCTGCTTGTGTTTTTCTTCGCCGAAGTGAAAGCTGACGATTTCGCGCTGAGTGCCCAGCGAGGCGCTAAGAAGAGGATGATGTTGTTGATGCATAAGGCGCTGAGTATCCTGTCATTTAGAAGGGGCGCAGCTGCGCCCTGGAAATGAAGAAAAGTATAGTGCCGAATTAAAGCGGGCGACCAGTTGCGTCGCTCCAGGGTTACGGCTGGACAGAAATGTCAGTAGCGAAGTACTGCTTTTGGATCTTGTCGAAGGTGCCGTTCTTTTTGATTTCGGCGAAGGCATTATCCAGCGCGGTTTTCAGTTCGGTATCGCCTTTACGCAGGCCAATCGCGGTTCCCGGACCGATAATCGGATCCTGTACAATCGGGCCGGCCAGTTCGAAATCTTTGCCCTGTGGATGTTTCAGGAAGCCGTTTGCCGCCTGCGCCGCATCGGTAAATACCACATCCAGGCGGCCAGAGATAAGGTCGCTCTCTACCTGTGCCTGATCGCCATAGGGCACGACGTTCACGCCATACGGCTGCCATTTGGCGCGCGCGTAACGCTCCTGCACCGTGCCTTGCTCCACGCCAACAGTTTTACCCTTCAGCGACTCGGCGGTCGGCAGCAGGCCGGAACCTTTACGCGCAATCAGCTGGGTATGGGTGTCATAGAGCGGTACGGTAAAGTCGATCTGCTTCAGACGCTCTTCGGTAATGCCCATATCTGACAGGATGGCGTCAAACTTACGCGCCTTGAGCGCCGGGATCATGCCGTCGAACTGACTTTCCACCCAGACGCATTTTGCCTGCATCTGCTGGCACAGCGCATTGCCCAGATCGATATCGAAGCCGACCAGCTTGCCCTGCGAGGTTTTGGATTCAAACGGGGGATAGGTCGGATCGACCGCGAAGCGTACCTGTTCGATTTTCGCCTGCGCGCCAAAGGCGCAGCCTGCCAGCAGAGCAGTCATCAGCGCAGCGCGCAGACGTGAGGGAGTGTAAATAGCCATTTAATCTTCTTTTATCGTGATGTTGAATTAAGCAGAGTACCTGCCTGCTATCACGATGACAATTACTGGATTATTTTCACTACGTTAGCATTACAGAGGCGGCGATAATCGTCGGTATTGACTATGACCGACCTGTCCAGCCGCCCGGCGTTAAAGGCGATCTCCTCAAAACGCTCGAACAGCAGCGGATCGACCACCAGCGTCAAATCGGGGTGAAAAGAGAAGGGCGGAATAGCGCCGAACACACAGCCGGTCAGCATATCCACTTCCGCCGGGCTGGCGAGCGAGGCGCGCCGACCGCCAACCGCCTCCGCCACTCTGGTTAAATCCGCCTGCTGATCTGCGGGCAGCACCGCCAGCACATGCTGTTTGACGCCGTTGCCTTTGACGTGGCACACCAGCGCTTTTGCGCCCTGGCCCACCGCGGTGCCGCGGATTGCCGCCACCGCCTCGCATTTGCCGGTCGCTTCATGCGTTATCAGCCGATAGCGCGCCTGATGCCGATCCAGCAGGGCGAGCAGTTTTTCATGGGTAGTCATCGCGGTTCCTGAGAAAAATACGCTCGTTGTTGCTCAAGGCCCGGTGGATTTCCCGGTCTTGAGCAACGTAACCTGGCTACTTATGACGCGCGCGCAGATTATTAATGATGGCGCTAAGGTCGAGATCCTGGTCCTGTAGCAGCACCAGCAGGTGATAGAGCAGGTCAGAAGCCTCGTTAGTCAGCTCGTGGCGGTCGTTAACCGTCGCTGCCAGCGCGGTCTCGACGCCTTCTTCACCCACTTTCTGCGCGATACGCTTGGTGCCACTGGCATAGAGCTGTGCGGTGTAGGAGCTGGCGGGATCGGCGCTTTTGCGCGACGCCAGCAGCTGCTCAAGCTGATAAAGAAAGGCCCAGTCGGGCACAGCGGGCGAGAAGCAGCTTGAGGTGCCGCGGTGGCAGGTCGGGCCGACAGGATCGGCCAGCACCAGCAATGTGTCGTTGTCGCAGTCCGGCGTGATGCTCACAACCTTAAGGAAATGGCCGGAGCTTTCGCCTTTGGTCCAGAGACGCTGTTTAGTGCGCGAGAAAAAGGTGACGTTGCCTTCGCTCAGGGTTTTCGCCAGCGCGTCCTGATTCATATAGCCGTGCATCAGCACTTCGCCGGAAACGTTGTGCTGCACGATAACGGGCATCATGCCCTCGGTTTTGACCCAGTCGAGGCGGGCCAGTTGCTCTTCAGTTAACACGCGCGAATCTCCACTCCGTTCTCTTTCAGAAAGCCCTTCAGCTCGCCAATATTAATAATTTGCTTATGGAACACCGAGGCGGCCAGCGCGCCGTCGACGTTCGCCTGTTCAAAAGCGTCAAGGAAGTGCTGCATGGTGCCTGCGCCGCCGGAGGCGATCAGCGGCACGTTGCAGACGTCGCGTACTTTTTTCAGCTGCACCAGATCGTAGCCGTTGCGTACGCCATCCTGGTTCATCATGTTCAGTACGATTTCGCCTGCGCCCCGCTTTTGCACCTCCTGCACCCACTCCAGGGTTTCCCACTGGGTGACGCGCGTGCGCGCTTCGTCGCCGGTATACTGGTTAACATGGTATTTGCCGCTGGCCTCGTCAAACCAGGTATCAATTCCCACCACGATGCACTGCACGCCGAAGCGATCCGCCAGGCGGGTGATAAGCGAAGGATCGGCCAGCGCAGGTGAGTTAACAGAGATTTTGTCGGCGCCGAATTCCAGAATGCGCGCCGCGTCCTGCTCGCTTTTAATGCCGCCCGCCACGCAGAAGGGGATATCGATCACTTCCGCCACGCGCGACACCCAGCTTTTGTCGACCACGCGGCCGTCGCTGGAGGCGGTGATATCGTAGAAGACCAGTTCGTCCGCGCCTTCCTGCGCGTAGCGCTGCGCCAGCGGCACGATATCGCCGATGATCTCATGGTTGCGGAACTGGACGCCTTTGACGACCTGACCGTCGCGCACGTCAAGACAGGGAATTATGCGTTTTGCCAGCATGCGATAGCCTCCGAAACCGTAAATTTACCTTCCAGTAAGGCGCGACCGACGATCACGCCCTTAACGCCGCTGCCGCGCAGCGCCGCGATATCCTCAATGCCGCCGATGCCGCCGGAAGACTGAAACGCAATATCGGGATAGCGCGCCGTTATTTCCTGATAGAGCGCGACGTTAGAGCCGCTCAGGGTGCCGTCGCGCGAAATATCGGTGCAGAGCACATGCTTCAGGCCCACCGGCGCAAACTGCGCGATAACCTCTTCCAGCGTGACGCCCGCCGCTTCCTGCCAGCCGCTGATGGCGACCTCTTTACGGTTCGCCGCGTCGATGCGCACATCCAGCGCCAGCACGATCGCCTCTGGACCGAACTCGCTAAACCACTTTTTCACTTCCTCCGGCTCTTTCACCGCCGTGGAGCCGACCACGACGCGGCTGGCGCCGGCATCCAGCAGCGCCCTGACGTCGTCGCGCGTGCGAATGCCGCCGCCGACCTGCACAATCGCCTCAACGCCGTTAAGCAGCGTTTGCAGCAGCGGGATCTGGCGCTGCGCCGGATCCTTTGCGCCGGTCAGGTCTACCAGATGCAGCACCTTCGCGCCCTGGCTGGCATACTCCTGCAGGCGCGGCAGCGGATCGCTGCCGTAATCGCGCTGCTGGCCATAATCGCCCTGATGCAGACGCACCACTTTGCCGTCAATTAAATCTAACGCGGGGATAATCATCACATCTCCAGGAAGTTTTTCAGCAGCTGCGCGCCCGCTTTGCCGGAGCGCTCGGGGTGGAACTGTACGCCAAAGAAGTTATCTTTCTGCACCGCCGCGGTGAAGGGCTGGCCGTAATCGCACTGGGCGATGGTGCTGGCGTTCACCGGCATGGCGTAGCTGTGCACGAAGTAGAAATAGCTCTCTTCATCGATGCCACGAAACAGGTGATTGCCCGCCTGAGCGATAATCTGGTTCCAGCCCATATGCGGCAGCGGCAGGCCCTGGGTATCCATCAGCCCGCAGGCCGCGTCGATAATGCCGAGGGTATTGATGCCGCCGTTCTCTTCGCTGCTGCTGCCCAGCAGCTGCATGCCGAGGCAGATGCCCAGCACCGGCTGGGTGCAGGCTTTGATCAGATCCACAAGGTCGCGCTCTTCCAGCTGATTCATCGCCGCCTGCGCGGTGCCGACGCCCGGCAGAAACAGCTTGTCGGCACGCAGCACCACGTCAGGATCGCGGCTGACGTCGGGCGTGTAGCCAAGACGCTCCACCGCCCACTTGACCGAGGAGAGGTTGGCGCAGCCGGTATCGAGGATCACCACGTTCATTACAGCACTCCTTTCGAGCTGGGCAGGGTGTTGCCCTCAACGCGGATCGCCTGGCGCAGCGTGCGGCCGAAGGCTTTGAACAGGCTCTCCACGCGGTGGTGATCGTTTTTGCCCTTGGTTTTAAGGTGCAGGGTGCTCATCATGGCGTAGGAGAGCGAGCTGAAGAAGTGCTCCACCATCTCGGTGCTCATATCGCCGACGCGCTGATAGCTGAATTCCGCCTTGAATTCGAGGTGCGGGCGGCCGGAGATATCGAGCGCGCAGCGCGCCAGACACTCATCCATCGGCAGCACAAAGCCGAAACGGCCAATGCCGCGCTTGTCGCCCAGCGCTTTCAGCAGCGCCTCGCCGAGCGCCAGCCCGGTATCTTCAATGGTGTGGTGATCGTCGATATAGAGATCGCCTTTGACTTCGATATTCATGCGGAAGCCGCCGTGTACCGCAATCTGGTCCAGCATATGGTCGAAGAAGCCGACGCCGGTGTTGATTTTGCTGCCGCCTTCGCGGTCCAGCCAGACCTCGACCTGAATCTGCGTCTCTTTGGTGTTGCGGTTAACCAGCGCATGGCGGTCACGTCGAGTCAGTCGCGCCTGGATAGCGTTCCAGTCCTCGCCTTCGCGGCCGAAGCGGATACCCTGAATGCCCATATTCTGCGCCAGCTGGATATCGGTCAGCCGGTCGCCAATAACATAGCTGTTTGCCACGTCGATAGCGCCTTCCGCCAGCCACGCCTCGACCATTTTGGTCTTTGGCTTGCGGCAGTCGCAGTTATCTTCCGGCTTATGCGGACAGATCAGCACGTCGTCAAAGCGGATGCCCTGCGAGCTGAGCACCTGCATCATCAGGTTATGCGGGCCGTCGAAATCCGCCTGCGGAAAGCTGCTGGTGCCCAGCCCGTCCTGATTGGTGATCATCACCAGGCGGTAACCGGCGCTCTGCAGAGCCAGCAGCGCCGGGATGACGTTGGCTTCAAACGCCAGCTTTTCCAGACGATCCACCTGAAAATCCTCAGGCGGCTCGGCGATAATGGTGCCGTCGCGATCGATAAAAAGGGTCTTCTGACTCATGCTCTCTCCACAGATAAAGCCTGTAACGCGGCGATCAGGCGCTCGCACTCTTTACGCGTGCCGATTGAGATGCGCAGACATCCCGCAAGGCCCGGATTTTTGTTCTGGTCGCGCAGAATAATGCCCTGATCCCACAGGGATTTAAACACCGCAGGCGAATTGTCGAAGCGCGCCAGAATATAGTTGGTTTCGCTCGGGAAGACCTGCTGCACGATGCTGAGCCGGGAGAGCTGCTCCAGCAGCCAGGCGCGGCTGGCGTTCAGCTCGGCGACGTGCTGGCGCATCAGCGCGATGCCCTGGTCGCTCAGCGCCTGACCGGCGACGTCGGCGACCGGCGTTGCCAGCGGGTAGGGCGCGATCACCTTCATCAGCAGGTCGATGACCGGCGAGTTCGCCAGGGTAAAGCCGCAGCGCAGACCGGCCAGCGCAAAGGCTTTTGACAGCGTGCGCAGGATCACCAGGTGCGGGTAATCCTTCAGCCAGCCGCTCAGCGTCGCCTGCGGACAGAATTCAATATAGGCTTCATCGGCCACCACCAGCGCCTTTCCTGCGGTCATCTCCAGCAGCGCGCGGATGTCGTCCGGGTTGATCAGGTTGCCGGTCGGGTTGTTGGGGCTGCACATATAGACCACTTTCACGCCGTCAAGCTGTTCCGCGATGGCGGGCAGATTAAGCTGCCAGTTCTCCAGCGCGGGTACGGTGCGGTACTCAATGCCGATGGTTTCCGCGCTGACGCTGTACATGCCGTAGGTCGGCGGACAGAAGAGAATCGCGTCTTTGCCCGGCTCGCAGAAGGCGCGCATCACCAGTTCGATGCCCTCATCCGCGCCGCGGCTCACCAGCACCTGTTCCGGCGTCAGCCCCGCGTAGGCGGCGTAGCGCTCAATCACAAGCTTCGGCTGACATTCCGGGTAGCGGTTCAGCGTCTGCTGCGACAGCTCAAATTCCACCGGCAGCGGAAATTCGTTGGCGTTGAGCCAGACGTCGCCGTTGCCGCCCAGGCGGCGCGCGGACTGGTAGGGCGTCAGGGCGCGCACGTTATCGCGCGCCAGCTGTTCAATATTCCGGCTCATGCCTGCTCCTTATTCAGCGCGGCAACGCGCAGGGTAACGGCGTTTTTATGGGCCTCCAGCTGCTCAGCGGCGGCCAGGGTTTCAATCGTAGCAGCGAGATTCAGGAAGCCCTGCGGCGTCAGCTCCTGCACCGTCATACGCTTCTGAAAATCGGCCAGGCCGAGGCTGGAACTAGTGGCGGTGTAGCCGTAGGTCGGCAGCACATGGTTGGTGCCAGAGGCGTAATCGCCCGCCGACTCCGGCGACCAGTCGCCAAGAAACACCGAACCGGCGCTGGTAATGGCGTCCACCAGATCGCGCGACTGGCGCGTCTGAATAATCAAATGCTCCGGGCCGTACTGATTGGAGATCGCCACGCACTCTTCAAGATCGCGCGTGACGATGAGACGGCTGCTCGCCAGCGCCTGACGCGCGGTCGCAGCGCGCGGCAGGGCCTGTAGCTGCGTCTCGACCGCTTCGGCGACGTTCTGAGCCAGCGTCAGCGATGGCGTCAGCAGAATTACCTGGGAGTCGGGGCCGTGTTCCGCCTGCGAAAGCAGATCGGAAGCGACAAAGGCGGGCGTTGCGCCTTCGTCGGCGATAACCAGCACTTCCGACGGGCCGGCGGGCATATCGATCGCCGCGCCGTCGAGACGCTGGCTCACCTGACGTTTCGCCTCGGTGACCCAGGCGTTGCCC
>NZ_DJDN01000007.1:0-14773 GCF_002431095.1 Pantoea sp. UBA5923
ATTCGCGCCAACTTCGGACGTCAGCGTTTGAGAATGATGGTTTTCGCCGCTACGGCTCTGAAACTGATAGTGTCTGGCATCGTAATTAACGATAGCCGCCTTGCCGCCGGTCGCATACTGCACCTCCCGCAGCAGGCTGCTGGCGGGAACCTGTAGCTGCAAACGGCTACGCCTGACCTCTTCTTTGATGTTTATTTTACTGCTCGCCAGCGGTTTCAGGCAGGCAGGTCGGTATCCATCAAAGCTGAGCGAATCGATGCCCAGCTTGCGCAGCAGCGCCTCGTTCCAGCAGGGCGAGCCGGCACTGTCAAAAATAACCTGATGCACGCCTCTGTTTTTCCCGTTGACGCTAATATTCACGGCGTTCACGCCGGGAAAGAAATGCGCGCCAGCCTCAAACAACGCCGCTGCGCTGGGATCGTAACCAAGCGATGCGAGCATCTCCCTGTCATATTTTACCGCCGCCGCCGCACTGGTTGCGGCCCACACCGCAGCTGTGAAGATCGCCACTCTTATCATGTCAGTCACAGCCTTAGCTCATAAGGCGCTGTCAGAATGCCGAACCGGGTAACGGGATGCAGCCGGAGGCTTTGCGCGTGACTGGCGCCTTGAGGCGGCGCAAGCGTGATCGATTCGTGTGGCAAAATATAGGTTTTCGGCAATTCCATCCTGGTTTTGCCTGGCAGCAGATCGATCTGCGTCGTCAGCCGGACGATATAGGGCGTTGGGTTGTTAATAATAAGGGAGGTACCGGCTCGCTGCGCTGTTAAGCCTTGCCACGGCGTGGTATTCAGCGGCAGGCTCGCCGGAGAGAGAATGACGGGGATATTCTGGCCGATCGTCACGCGCGCGCGGTTTTTCTTGCCGTCGTCAGTGGGAACAGGAGTGAAATTAATGCGCTGCATGGTTTGAGTGGTCAACCTGATGCCCTCTTTCAACACCACCCGTACCTGCTGCTTATCGCCGCCCTCAACCCGTACAAGCTGCGGCGTAAGAATTAATTTATTTTCGCGATCTTCCGGAATAGTTTGCAGGCTGCTGTGCAGTAAGGCTGGGCTGCTGTCTGTATTCTCTACAGTCATAGTCGCCTCACGGTTCTCATCGTCAATAAATAACACCGGAACCTGAGGTTTCATACCCGCCGCAATAGCGTTGTAAGGGGATAAAATAAGAAAGGCTATAATAAAGCTGTTTTTAAGTAACATAGGATTAGCGTCATTTAAAAAATAAGCGAAGGCAATATGCCTTCGCAAAAAAAAATAAAAATCAGATATAGACCACAGAGAATGTCACGTTGCCGTCAATATTGACCGCTTCGCCTCCTGGATAATGGTCGCTTGGCTTCAGAACAATTGCAGGCGTAATGGTATAGCTGGCGCTGGTAGCCGCTGCTGGCGTACTGGAACTGGCGCTGCTCGCGAGGGAAAAATAACCGTTTTTCTCTAAAGAAAATCTTTTAGTGGGTGAAACCGTCCTGCTGCTCCAGGTTCGCTTATCACTGCTGGTGAGCAGATTGCTGCTGGCTGTGCCATTCAGATTTGCCTCGCTCAGGCTCAACTGCAGAAAGCCAACTTTTTTATCTGTGCTGTGGGTGCCAATGCCAAAAAGCGATGCATTAGCCACTGCGGTGCCCATGTTTACTCCCATATCGCTCAGAACTTCCGCTGTGGTCATTGCGCTGGCAGCGCGATTGTCAGTCGTCTGGACCGCGACGGCTGTGGCCCCGTTACAGGTCAGATTCAGGGTAAGTGGAGCGCCCATTTTTGAGTTAACAGGCTCCGTCAGGCTGGCAGCAGAAATAGTGGAAAAATCAATGGATGCTGCGCTCAGTGAAATATCGCAGGAGGTCGGTTGTATCGAACCTTTCACAGTCAGCGTGGCAGATGTGGCGGCAACAGCTGCAAAGTTAGCGGTTCCCAAAGCCACTGCAGTAACAGAGGATAAAATAATTTTGCGCATAGTATTGGTGTCTTTAAAAAGGAAATTTTACGGGAGGCTGATGAAATTAGTAATGCCATAGAATTTAATTTCATAACCATGTTTTAAACCAGACTAAATAACGAAAAATAAGAAGCCAAAAACTTATCTTACAAAGTCTTCATCACGGCATCATATTAGTCGTTAAGCTAATTCAGGTTTCGGGGCATGATAACATCTGAATACAGAGGTGATACCCAATACGGGATATAATTCACTCCTGCATTAGAAAGTAAGTTAAGACTGGGTTAATTTATTGCACCATCCCTTATTAAAGGACGCTGTAAAGGGTAAACAGGCTCGCCAGCGCAACATTTTTTTAACACCCACTTCCAGATGAAGGGATATTTACCGGACAGAAAGGGCAAATTCAGAAATGTGTTAATTATTCCCTTGCGTCGACGTGCTCTCTTCCGATCTGCCTTTGACGCCTGCGCCAGATAATTAAAACCAGGCCCGTTTGGGCCTGGTTCTCTCCGTGACGTTGAAAAGAATAAAACGATCGCTGGCTGCTAGAGGCTTGTCCGCGTCGAATAAACCGTCTCCTTTAATACGCCGCGACGGTCAAAACGCCTCATGCCCAGCCACAGCAGTGCCGTAGCGAACCAGCCGATAATCCAGGAGACATCATTCCCGGCGAAAATCCAGGTCAGCGAGCCATGGTGCAGCGGGTTGTCGATAAACGGCAGCTGGATCAGGACGCCGATAAAGTAGGTCGCAATACCCAGCCAGTTCCAGCGGCCATACCGTCCGTCAGGCTGCGACAGCGCGGGGATATCAATATGGCCTTTGGTGATCAGGTAAAAGTCGGTCAGGCTGATGGCGCTCCAGGGTACGAAAAACGCCAGCAGGAACAGCAGGAAATGGGTAAAGGACTTGAGGAAAGCGGGCTCGCTGACCAGCGCGATAATGCAGGCGATCGCCACCATCAGCACCACAAAGCTAATGCGTCCGCGCTGGCTCAGGGAGGTCTGGCGACTGAAGCCGGAAACAATCGTGGTCAGCGACATAAAGCTGCCGTAGGCATTCAGCGTGGTGAAGGTAATCTTGCCGAAGCAGATAGCGAAATAGATCACCATCGCCATGGTGGCGCTGCTGCCTAACCCAACGATATAGCCCACCTCATTGCCGGAAAACGCGCTGCCCGCGATGGCCGCGACGATAACACCGAGCGTCATTGAGGCCTGCGTGCCCAGTACGGTGCCGAAAAACACGGAGCTGAACAGGCGCCTGGCGGATACATCTTCCGGCAGATAGCGCGAATAGTCAGAGACATAGGGACAAAACGCGATCTGCCATGAGGACGAAAGGGAGACGGCGAGTAAAAAGGTAGAGAAGGCGAAGTGGCGGTTCTGCCAGACCTGCGTCAGATCGTGCGTCGACAGCAGCGTGATAAACAGATAGAGGAAAGCGAGCACGCCGATAACGCTCGCGACTTTGCCCAGCTTATGGATCACCCGGTAACCCAGTACCGCAATCACTACAATAATCAGGCTGAACAGGATCATACCGGCGGCGTTACTGATATGCAGCAGCTTCGCCATCGCCTGACCAGCCAGCACTGTGCCGCTGGCGGAGAAGCCGATATACATAATGCACACCAGCACCAGCGGGATCACCGCGCCGAACACGCCGAACTGAATGCGGCTGGTGATCATCTGCGGCAGACCCAGACGCGGCCCCTGTACGGCGTGCAGCGCCATCACCGCCGCGCCGATAATCTGGCCGACAAGCAGGCCGATCAGCGACCAGACCACATCGCCGCCCAGCACCACGGCGAGCGCGCCGGTCACAATAGCTGTAATTTGCAGGTTGCCGCCAAACCATAGCGTGAACTGACTGAACGGATGTCCGTGGCGTTCGCGGTGGGGAATAAAATCAATCGATCGGGTTTCAGAAAGCCGTTTGCTCTCGCTCTCCGAACGCTCTGATGCAGGAAGTTCCGCTGACATAGTTTCCTCGCTAAGCTGGGTTGTTAGTTATTATCTGCCCTTTGTTAACCGTTGTGATGCAAGATGTATATACATGTACGGATGTTGTCATGCGGCTGTAAAACTTACAAGGCGGTGGGTCATTGGAAATTGTGATGGCGCTGGCAAGCCTGACATCAGGAACAGGAGAAAAGAAAGCGGGAATATGCTACATAAGCGCACTCTGCCGCCGTGATAAACGGGGCAGGTAAGAAGAACGGGCTAACCTGCATGAAGCGCAGGATTTACCCGCAAGATTATTGTATAGTCCGCGCTTTTTGGAGGTTTCCCTTGCTTAACTCATCCACACGCCTGAACAAATACATCAGCGAAAGCGGTATCTGTTCACGCCGCGACGCCGATCGCTATATCGAACAGGGCAACGTGTTTATCAACGGCAAACGCGCCGCTGTTGGCGCGCAGGTTTTTCCGGGTGACAGCGTCAAGGTAAACGGCCAGCTGATCGAGCCGCGCAGCGAAGATAATCTGGTGCTGATTGCGCTGAACAAGCCGGTCGGCATTATTACGACGATGGAAGAGGGCGAGCGCGACAATATCCGCGACTTCGTTAACCACAGCGAACGCATCTTCCCTATTGGTCGCCTCGACAAAGATTCCCAGGGGCTGATCTTCCTGACCAACAACGGCGATCTGGTCAACAAGATCCTGCGCGCGGGCAATAACCATGAGAAAGAGTATGTGGTGACCGTGGATAAGCCGATCACCGATGAGTTTATCGTCGGCATGGGCGCAGGCGTGCCGATGCTCGGCACCGTGACCAAAAAGTGCAAGGTGGTTAAAGAGTCCGCGTTCGTGTTTCGCATTACGCTGGTGCAGGGCCTGAACCGTCAGATTCGCCGCATGTGCAAGCACTTCGGCTTTGAGGTGACGAAGCTGGAGCGCACGCGCATCATGAACGTTAACCTCAAAGGCATCCCGCTGGGCGAATGGCGCGATCTTACCGACGACGAACTGGCTGAGCTGTTTAAGCTGGTCGAAAACTCCTCCTCCGAAGATAAACCCGCGAAGAAAAAAACGCCGGCTAAAAGCAGCGCGGTGAAAAAGCCGGTAATCAGCAGCGCGCCGAAGAAAAGCGAAAAGAGCGATGAGCGCGCAGGCAACCGCAAACGCTTTACCCAGCCAGGACGCAAGAAGAAAGGACGTTAAAGCCTTCTCCACAAGGGCGTCAGCGCCTCCAGGAGCGGTTCGGGCGACACCGGCGCGCCGCCCGGCTGCCAGGCGTGCTGGAACTCCGCAATCTCAATGCCTGAAAAGGTACTCTCTGCGAGCACGTCACAGCAGGCGGAGAGATCCGCCAGCGTCAGGCCGCCTTCTGAGCGGTAGTCCGTCGGGACGATGCCCGGCTCCAGCACGTCGCAGTCCAGATGCAGATAAACCGGCCGACCAGCCACCGCTTCTCTCAGGCGTTTCGCGACATCGGGTCCGGGCGCAATCAGCGGGATGTTATGCTGCGCGATAAGATCCTTTTCAAAGGGGTCGAGATCGCGCTGGCCGACCAGCACCAGCCGATCGAGACGCAGCCCGCTTCCCAGCCCGGAGAGCCACAGCCCGGCTGGCCCCGAGAGCGCCAGGCCGCCCAGAAATCCTGAGGTGGAGGATTCAGGCGTATTAAGATCGCCATGGGCGTCAAACCACAGCACACAGGCGTCAGGATGATATTTCGCCAGCGTGGGCAGGGTCGCCAGCGAGACGGCGCAGCGGCTGGTGGCGGATACAGAGATCGCCCCGGCGCTGAAAATCTGTTCAAAGCGAGCGCGCATCGCCTGCAAATCGGGCAGCGCTGCCGTCAGCGCTTCACGCCAGTCCGCTTTGGTCGCTGCCGCGGGGGAGCCGATAACCACCGGCGTAGCGCCGCTGCGTTGCGCCAGTTGTTCGCCGATAGCTTTTGCGCCAGGTATCGCCAGATCGTTGTGATCGCCAGCGACGCCTTGAAAAATCGTACAGGCTACTTTTCTTTTCATCAGCTATATCCTTGATTAAAAAGACATTTAACGCTTTACCAAGATACATGGTAGAGTAGACGCAAAAAAATCATCATCACCCCTAGACGACCGGTCTAATAAAGGCTATCTTTAACCCATGAACACAGTAGCTCACAAACACAGAGAAGACGTCCGCGAACATATTCTTGCGACAGGCCAGCGCATTATGGCCAGCAAAGGATACTCGGCTGTCGGTCTCAACGAGATCCTGACCGAAGCAGGCGTGCCGAAAGGCTCGTTCTACCACTACTTTGGTTCGAAAGATGCTTTTGGCGTTGCCATGCTGGAAAGCTATTTTGAAGAGTATCTCGCCAGTATGGATAAGACGCTGGGCCAGCCCAACTGCACGATGCAGCAAAGGCTTATGCATTACTGGCAACAGTGGCAGGATACGCAATCTTTTCAGGACTGCCAGGGTAAATGTCTGGCCGTCAAGCTGGGCGCTGAAGTCGCCGATCTCTCTGAGGCGATGCGGCAGACCCTGCAAAAGGGAACAGCCGGGATCGTAGCACGTCTGACTGACGCCATTGAGGCGGGTGTAGCGGAAGGTTCGCTCCATATTGATCAGAAGCCAGACGTTGTGGCGGAAAGTCTTTATCAGCTCTGGCTGGGTGCCAGCGTGATGGTCAAGATTGTTCGCAACAAGCAGCCCTTTGAGTCAGCGATGGTGCTGACGCAGCAAAGTCTTAACGCTGCCTCCTGAGGAGGCAGCAAAACAGGTCGGAGACGGCTTTTTTTTATCAGCAAAATCTAGACGACTGGTCTACTATTTAAATGTCACATTCACAACGCGGAGAACGGATATGAAAGTACTTATGGTTTTGACCTCACACGATCGGCTGGGCGATACCGGACGTAAAACCGGCTTCTGGCTGGAAGAGCTGGCCGCGCCTTACTACGCCTTCAAAGATGCTGGCGCCGATATTACCCTGGCCTCGCCGAAAGGCGGCAACCCGCCGCTGGATCCAAAAAGCAATGAGCCCGATTTCCAGACAGAGCTGACGCATCGCTTTGAAGCGGACGCGGAAGCCAAAGCGCAGCTGGCGTCGACGGTGCGCCTGGACAGCGTTTCCGCCGCTGATTTCGACACCGTGTTCTATCCTGGCGGTCACGGCCCGTTATGGGACCTGGCGGAAGACAGTCACTCAATCGCCCTGATTGAACGCTTTATCGAAGCAGGCAAACCCGTTGCGCTGGTCTGTCATGCGCCAGGCGTACTGCGCCATGTGAAAACCTCAGCGGGCCGTCCGCTGGTCGAAGGCAAAAAAGTCACCGGCTTCGCCAACAGCGAAGAGGAGGGCGTTGGCCTGACGAACATCGTGCCTTTCCTGGTGGAAGACGAGCTGATCGCCAAAGGGGGTCTCTACTCTAAAGGCGAAGACTGGGGTTCGTATGTCGTTCAGGATGGCCTGCTGATCACCGGCCAGAACCCTGGCTCCTCGGCGGCAACGGCGGCGCAGCTGCTGAAAACGTTAGCTAAATAATCGCTTAGCCTGCGGCGGCGCGCCGCCGCAGAATCGGCTAATCCTCTGTCCCGGCTGAGCGAAAGCGTGCGACGGCCGTTTCCAGACCTGATGAGAGAAGAGAATAATGAAAAAATCTTTTGCTGCGCTGGCGTTCAGCCTGGTGGTCTCTGCTTATGCGCAAAGCGCGCTGGCCGAGCCGGTTAAAAATGTCGTGCTGGTGCATGGTGCCTTCGCCGACGGTTCCGGCTGGGATCCGGTGGCGCGTATTCTGGATAAAGATGGCTATAAGGTCGCTATCGTGCAGGAGCCGCAAACCTCGCTGGCCGACGACGTCGCCGCAACCCGACGCGTGCTGGCTCAGCAGAGTGGCAAAACATTGCTGGTCGGCCACAGCTACGGCGGCATGATCATCAGCGATGCGGGAAACAGCCCGTCGGTGGCCGGTCTGGTATACGTCGCGGCGTTTCAGCCTGACAAAGGCGAAAGCCTGCTCAGCCTGGCGGGCAAGTATCCGCCCGCGGGCAAGGCGATCGCTGAAACGCCGGATCACTTTCTCTTTATCAAACCTGAGAAATTCCGCGCCGACTTCGCCGCGGATCTCCCTGCCGAACAGGCCGCAATGATGGCGCGCGCCCAGGTGATGCCTGCGGTCGCCGCGTTTAACAGTGCCGCCGGGCAGCCCGCCTGGCGCGTCAAGCCGAGCTGGGCCATCGTTGCTACTCAGGATCGCTCCATCAATCCTCAACTGGAGCGCTTTATGGCGACGCGCGCCCACAGTGAGACATCTGAGGTTGAGGGCAGCCATGCGATTTACGCCTCGCAGCCGGCGAAAATCGCCGCGGTTATCGAACGCGCGGCGCAGCGGCTGTCACAGTAACGTTTGATAGAGCAGGCGGCGGGCCGCCCGCCGCCTGCTCAGATAACCGCAATCTGCTTTTGTGCCAGCAATTCACGCATCTCCGCATCCGGCTCGCCGTCAACCACCAGCGTGCTGGCCAGCGTCAAATCGCCGATGGCAAATGCCGAGGCTGAATTCATCTTCTCCTGCGAAACCATCACCACCGTTTCCGACGCGCGCGCCGCCAGCGCCCGTTTAACTCCTGCCTCTTCGTAGTTGCCGGTGGTTAATCCTGCGCTTTTGTGTACGCCCGTCACGCCCATAAAAAAGAGATCGGCATTGATGCGCGCCACGGACTCCAGCACCGATGCGCCGACTGCCACCACGGAATGCCGATAGAGCAGGCCGCCAATCATAATCACCTCGACCTGGGGATAATCGACCAGCGCCACGGCGATGCTCGGGCTGTGGGTCACGGCAGTAAACGCCAGATCCTGCGGCAGCTGGCGCACCATCGCCTCAGTGGTCGTGCCGCCGTCAATAATCACGACCTGCCCCGGTTGAATCAGCCCGACCGCTTTTTGCGCGATGAGCCTTTTTGAGCCT
The DNA here is from genome assembly GCF_002431095.1 of Pantoea sp. UBA5923. NCBI lineage: Bacteria > Pseudomonadati > Pseudomonadota > Gammaproteobacteria > Enterobacterales > Erwiniaceae > Pantoea > Pantoea sp. UBA5923. The sequence goes on from NZ_DJDN01000007.1 coordinate 8,861, forward strand.
GCTTGCACGTTTTTGCGTGTTTCAAACGGGGCGACCGCGGCTGAAACCGGCAGCGCGCCGCCGTGTACGCGCTGTAGCAATCCTTCTGCCGCCAGCTCCCGAAGATCGCGGCGAACAGAGTCTTCCGAGACGTTAAAACGCTGGCTCAGCTCGCTGGACATGACCTGTTTCTCTGCGGCAAGGATCGCCAGAATCTGCTGCTTGCGCTGTGAACTCAGCATAATTGCAACCTTTGTTTTTTCTTGATATTGCACGATTGTGCATGATAGCGTGCTTTCTGTCACTACCTTGAGGAAAAAACATGCAGCCGAAAATACGCCATATGCGTGAGCAACTGTTATCCGATAACTGGTACACGCTAAAGAAATATACCTTTGAACAGCAGCGCGCCGATGGCAGCTGGCAGGAGCAGAGCCGCGAGGCCTACGATCGCGGCAATGGTGCCGTAATACTGCTCTACAACCGCGAGAAAAAGCACGTGGTGCTGACCCGACAGTTTCGCCTGCCGGTCTATATCACCGGCCACAACGGCTATTTGATCGAGGCGGCGGCGGGTTTGCTTGATAACGCTTCGCCGGAAGCGCGCATTATGGCAGAAGCGGAAGAGGAGACGGGCTTCCGGGTCACGCAGATTGAAAAGGTGCTGGAAGCCTACATGAGTCCCGGCTCGGTGACGGAAAAACTCTATTTTTTCATTACCAAATACAGCGACAGCGATCGCCGCGGCGCTGGCGGCGGGCTGGCGGAAGAGGGCGAAGAGATCGACGTGCTGGAATGGCCTTTTAGCCGCGCGCTGGAGGCGGTACGCAGCGGCGAGATTGAGGATGCAAAAACCATCATTTTGCTGCAGCACCTGGCGCTCCACGATATTTTTCAGGAGAAAAACCGATGCTGATTCTGATTGCGGGGCCGGTTCGCAGCGGCACGAATGGCGACCAGGCGTTGATTCACGTCAACCTTGAGAAGATGAACCGTATGGCGCTGGCGGTCTATCAACGCGGCCATACGCCTGTTATCGGCGAGTGGCTGGCGCTGCCGCTGGCCGCCGCCGCCGGATCTACGCGCCTCGGCGACGAGATCAGCGAGGCTTTTCTCTATCCGGTCGCGCATCGCTTAATCGCCTGCTGCGACGCTATTCTGTGTATGCCAGGCGCGTCGCAGGGCGCCGATAATGACGTCCGCCTCGGCCAGTCGCTGGGGCTGCAGATTTTCACCTCGCTGGAGAGCCTTCCTGCCGCAGAGGTATAATCGCGTGGAAAATAACGTTCAAACCAGATGGATGCAAAAGCATTTTCAGGAGATTCCTGGAGACAATTAATTAAACAGCCGCATCAACAGCGTTGAAGGGAAATATTTTCAGGCAAGGCTGACGAAATTAATGCACGCCGTATTCACTCTATTTTCCCACCGATTAAAAAGGTATAAATATTTAAATTTCATCTGGCTGTCATACGTTGCGGATAAAGTCAGGCGTTGCGGATCAGTTTGCGCCGCATGCGTCTGGCAAACCTTTCTGATATTAACGGATCTCAGATGGAAACCATAACTTCCCCGGTAGGTAAGGGTGCGGTCAACCGGCCTCAGGATGTCGTCGTGGTGCAAAAATTACTGCGTGAAAACGGCTTCCCTGCGCTCAGGGTCGACGGGATCTGCGGCAGTAATACCCTTAAAGCCATTATCGACTACCAGAAACGTCTTTATCATCTCCCCGACGGCGTAGTGACGCCGGGCAGGAAAACGCTGCAGCACCTGACGCAAAGCGCCTCGCCGCCGCGCGGGCCGCAGGGCGCAACCAGCACGAACCGGCAGGGCACGCGGCGTCAGCCTCGCCAGATCCTGCCCAGCTACCGCTGCCTGCGCCTGCTGATGCAGTATGAGCAGCTGCGCACCTTGCCCTACGATGACCAGACCTCCACGACTATTGACAGCTGGACCAGCGGCGCCACCATCGGCTACGGTCACTGGATAAGCCGTAAAAGCGATTTTGCGCAATATAAAGAGGGAATTTCAGAGAGCGACGCCGAGGCGTTATTCGCGCGCGATCTGAAACCCTTTATTGCGACGGTGCGCGACTATGTGAAGGTGGATTTAACCCAGAACGAATTTGACGCGTTATTAATCTTCGCGTTCAATATCGGCAGCAGAGACGATCGACATCATACGGGTTTTTACTACTCCACCGTTTTGAAAATAATAAACGGTGAGTCAGGCGAAAACCTTGATAACGCCTGGATGCGTTATACGCTTTCGCATGGCAAACCGATGCGCGGGCTAATTAACCGGCGAAAAAGCGAACTGAAGGTATACCACGAAGGAGTTTATCTAAAAATATGAAAAAGCTGATGGCGCTATGTCTGCTGGCCTGCTCATTTCACTCTCTGGCGCAGGATAATAAGCCCTTTTTCCAGAGCAAAAGCTATAACGTCTATCTCTCCCTGGGGAAATGCACCGCCGAGGATATTGAGTGCGACCAAGTAACCTACCATGCGGTGAATAAAAATAATCACCACCAGCTGACCCTGAAAGGTTCGACGCTGAATATCGGGCCGTCACGCGACTTTCGCGGCTATATCTTCCGCCAGTCGCCCTACACCTATGTGCTGGCTCCGGCGGAAGAGGGCAGCAGTGATAACAGCGCCTGGTTCCTGCAGGTTACCAAAACCACACCTCACGGTGACGATGTGGTTTTCCGGGAAAACGGCAGCGTCAGTCGTTAAGGCGTAAAGCGCTCAGGCACCTTAACCAGCCAGGTGCCAGCCTGCGTAATCTCCAGCTGTTGCGTCCAGTTTTGCTCGCCTCGCTTCACCGCCAGCTGATAATGGCCCGGCGCCAGCCGTAGCAGCCGCGGCTCGTCAGCGGTGGCAGCGGGCTGCGCCTCGCCGTCAAGAAAGAGAGCATCGTCCTTGTGAAGATTCAGATAGACGCGCGCCTGGGCGACAGGCGGCTTCGCAGCCGGTAGCGGCGCAGGCGTCGATGATGGCGCGGAGGCAGCGGCCAGCGATGACGTGGGCGCAGGCGCCGCAGCGACGGGCGCAGGTCTGGGCGGCGGCGTGGCAGCGGGCGAAGCGGGAGCCGCCACAGCGGCCACGGCAGGTTCAGGCGGCGCGGGCCGGGCGACCAGCCAGACCACCACAGCGGCAAGGCCCGCGGCCGCTGCGGCCGCCAGTATCAGCGGACGGCGCGCGGCGCTTTTTCTCCCTGGCTGCACGCTCACCGACTGCGCGGCATCAGGCACCGCAGGCACCGGTAGCAGGGCGTCAGGGGACGCCGCCACCGGCAACGTCGCCGGGAGCGACGCCGTCGGGGTGGGGATCGTCTCAGGGACAGATGCCGTTTCACGCCCGGCAAGGTCGCGGTCGAGGCTTATCAGCCGCGCCGCCAGCGCCTGAATGCTCTGCGGACGATCTTCGGGCTGCAGCTGCAGCATCTCATCGATCAGCTGCAACAGCGACAGAGAGAAGCCCGGCGGCTGGCGCTGCGCCAGCGGCTGATAGTTATTGCTGATCAGTCGCACAACGCTGACCGGCGGCGGTTCGCCAGCGACCAGCATATGCAGCACCGCGCCAAGGGCGTAGATATCGGTCCAGGGCCCCTGGTCTCCATCGCGTCCCTCGCTGTACTGTTCAATCGGCGCATAGCCGGGCTTGAGCATAATCTCGGTTTTATCGGTGAGATGGCCAATCTCTTTGCATGCCGAGCCAAAATCGAGCAGCACCGGCAGCATATTTTCCTGAATCTGAATATTATCCAGCGCGATATCGCGATGCAGATAGCCGTTGTCGTGCAGCGTGCGCAAGGCGCTGAGCAGCGGCGGCAGCAGCGAGCGGATCCACGTTTCGTTTACCAGCTGCGGCTCTTTCTGATAGCGGTTTTTCAGGGTGTCGCCGCTGTAAAACTCCGTGACCATATAGGCAGTATCGTTATCCTGCCAGAAGCGCAGCACATGGAGCAGGCCGGGATGGGAGAAACGCGCCAGGATGCGCGCCTCCTGAATAAAGCTGTTCATACCGGCCTGAAATACAGCGACGAAGCGCTCGCTGCGCAGCTGCAGATGCAGGTTCTCCCCGCGCACCGCCATTGAGGCGGGCATATACTCCTTGATCGCCACCCGGCGCTCCAGCTGATGATCCCAGGCGCTGTAGACGATGCCGAAGCCGCCTTCGCCAATCACCTGCTCAATTTCAAACTCATTAAAGCGATAGCCCTGCGGCAACGCCTGTGAACGGTTGTCGCTCATTGAGACATTCCCGCCTGTTCCTCGCTGAAGTGGTAGCTGAACTGCGGATGCGCATAGCTGACCCGCAGCGCGCTCCACTGCTGTTTCTCCAGCGTCGCGGTCAGCAGCCGCTCGCTGATCTGTGGCAGTAGCGTCTGGGTCAGGATAGCGTCAACCATGCGCCCGCCCGATTCGGTTTCCTGACAGCGGCTGGCGATCTGCTGCGCCACCTCCGGCGCAAACTCCGCCTGAATGCGGTGATGCGTCAGCAGCCGCTGGCGGATCTGCTCCAGGCGCATCCCGACGATACTCATCAGCATCGCGTCGCTGAGCGGATAGTAGGGGATCACCGTCAGTCGCCCAAGCAGCGCCGCCGGGAACGCCTGACGCAGCGGCGGGCGCAGCATCGCGGTCAGCGCCTCCGGCTCCGGCAGCAGACTCTCATCGGCGCACAGCCCCTCGATCAGCTCGCTGCCGATATTGGAGGTAAGGATAATGACGCAGTTACGGAAATCGATATGACGGCCTTCGCCATCCTCCATCCAGCCCTTATCGAACACCTGGAAAAAAAGCTCGTGCACGTCGGCATGCGCTTTTTCAATCTCATCCAGCAGCACCACGCTGTAGGGACGGCGACGTACCGCCTCGGTCAGTACGCCGCCCTCGCCGTAGCCGACATAGCCCGGCGGCGCGCCTTTCAGCGTCGAGACCGTATGCGCCTCCTGGAATTCGCTCATATTAATGGTGATCAGGTTCTGTTCACCGCCGTAGAGCGCCTCCGCCAGCGCCAGCGCCGTTTCGGTTTTGCCCACGCCGGATGGCCCGCACAGCAGGAAAACGCCGGTGGGCTTATGGGGATCGTCGAGGCGCGCGTGCGCGGTGCGAATGCGGTGCGCAATGGCGGCCAGCGCGTGTGGCTGGCCGACAACGCGCCGCGCCAGCGCTGCGGGCAGATTAAGCACCGATGCCGCCTCGTCGCGCAGCATGCGGCCGAGCGGAATGCCGGTCCAGTCGGCGACCACGGCGGCGACGACGCTGGCGTCCACCGCAGGGAAGATCAGCGGCGCATCGTCCTGTAGCTGCTGAAGCTGCCGCTGCGCCTCGCTGAGACGGGCGCGCAGCGCCGGGTCGTCCTGCGTCACCGCCAGCTGCTCCGCCCGCAGCGCGATAAGCTGGTGCACCAGCGCCAGCTCCTGTTCACAGCGCGGCTGCAGATCGGCAAACCGCTGCGCCACCTGCGCCAGCGCCGCCTCCGCTTTCGCCAGGCGTTCTACGGCGTCAGCCTGATTCAGCCGCGCTTCGCGCCGCGCGATCTCCGCTTCAAGCGTCAGCGCCTCCTGCTGACGCCGCAGCGCCACCAGCGTCGGCGGTTCGCCATGCAGGCTGACGGCGACGCGCGCGCAGGCGGTATCAAGCAGCGCAATCGCCTTATCCGGCAGCTGGCGGGCGGGAATATAGCGATGCGACAGGCGTACCGCGCTTTCCACCGCTTCATCCAGCAACAGCACCTGATGATGATGTGACAGTGTAACGGAAAGGTGGCGCAGCATCTGAATCGCCTTTTCTTCGTCTGGTTCGGCGACCTGAACCGGCTGAAAACGGCGCGTCAACGCCGGATCTTTCTCGATATATTTTTTATATTCCGCCCAGGTCGTCGCGCCGATAGTGCGCAGCTGACCGCGCGCCAGCGCAGGCTT
>NZ_DJDN01000047.1:0-6183 GCF_002431095.1 Pantoea sp. UBA5923
CCAGAGGCCTCAAGGTTTTGCTTGAGCTGATCCTCTTTCACCGCTTTGTTGCCGGTAAAGGTAATGCTGGCAATGGTAGGACGTTCTTTCACCTGAACAATCAGCGTAGTTCCGTCGCGCAGGACCTGAACATCCTCAAAGTTGCCGGTAGCAAAGAGCGAACGAATGGTATTTTTGACATCTTCGTCATTAACCGTATCGCCAACTCGTACCGGCATGCTCAGCAGAGCCGCGCCGACGGCGACTCGCTGCAGCCCTTCGAAATGAATATCCTTCACCACGAAATCGTCTGCACCGTAAACGGTGGCGCTGCTAAACAGCAGCGACGCTATGAGCAACTTTTTCATCGCCATCGTTATTATGCGTTTTCCTAACACATCCCGCGTCTGTCTGCGTTCCAGCTATTACAGACGTGAGAAATCATTGAAAAGTGCAAGCCCCATTAACAACACCAGCAAGATTGAGCCAATGCGATAACTGAAGTCCTGAACTCGCTCGGACACCGGTCCACCTTTGATCTTTTCGATCGCCAGGAAGAGCAAATGCCCACCATCTAACACCGGCAGTGGGAAGAGATTGATGATTCCGAGGTTGACGCTAATCAACGCCAGAAACATCAGGTAGTAAATCATCCCGTATTCCGCTGACAATCCTGCACCCTGCGCAATCGAAATCGGCCCGCTCAGGTTGTTCAGCTTCACATCTCCGGTAATTAACTTGCCCAGCATGGAGACCGTCAGCTTCATCAGTTGCCAGGTTTTCGCGCTGGCCTCACCAATAGCGTCAAACGCGCCATACTGCCTTACCGTTTTATAGGCTTCAGGCAGCGGAATCACGCGCGGGATTACCCCGGCGAAACCTTCTGCTTTCGCGCCTGGCCTGGCTTCCGGCGTTAACGTCAACTGCACCGTCTCGCCGCCGCGATCAACTTCCAGGGCCATATTTTTGCCGGGGTTATCCCGTACCTGCATCACAAAAGTCTGCCATTGCGTTAACGGCTGACCATCGACTTTAACGATCCTGTCGCCCGCTTGCAAACCGGCAACGCTCGCAGGCGACTTTGCCTGCACTTCCGCCAGCGTGGTTTCGATTTGCGGGCCGCGCGGGCGAATGCCCAGCGCAACGACCGGATCCTCTTTGTCTGGCTCAAACTGCCAGTTGCGCAGGTCGACATCTTTCTGCTGCGTCGCCTCTTCGCCGAAGCGAGAAACGGTCAGCACCGTATGTGCGTCGCCGATTTTGCCAATCAGCGCCATACGTACGGCATCCCAGTCAGGCGTTTCGATGCCATCTACCGCCTTAAGTTCCATCCCGCTGGCAATTTGCGCTTCCGCCGCCACCGAACCGTTCACAATTTCGCCAACCACCGGACGCACGCCGGGCACGCCGTGAATAAATACGACCCAGTAGGCGAATATGGCGAAGATGAAGTTAGCGACGGGGCCAGCGGCGATAATCGAGGCGCGCTGCCAGATGGCTTTATTGTTAAAAGCCTGATGACGCAATTCGGCGGGCACGCTTTCCACGCGCTCGTCGAGCATTTTGACATAGCCCCCGAGCGGGATCAGCGCGATAACATATTCGGTGCCCTGACGGTCGCGGCGCTGCCACAGCGCCTTGCCGAAACCGATCGAGAAGCGCTCAACGCGGACGCCGCAGCGGCGCGCCACCCAGAAATGACCGAACTCATGTACGGTGATGAGCACGCCAAGGGCGACGATAAAGGCGACAAAACTCCACAATATACTCAACATCTACGCCTGTCCTCAGAGAGTGCGGAACACCAGCAACAGCAAACAGGCGAAAACCGGCACTGCGGCAGTCAGACTGTCGATACGATCGAGAATGCCGCCGTGACCCGGGATCAAATTGCCACTGTCTTTGATACCCGCTTCACGTTTGAACATGCTTTCGGTCAAATCGCCCAGCACTGAGGCGAGAGTCGCCAGTACGGCGCAGACGATCAGCGTACCAGTGGAGACGCTCAGCGGCGCGAAGCTGGCGAACAGCCAGGCGAGCAGCGCAGAAGAGACCAGGCCGCCGAGAAAGCCTTCCCAGGTTTTCCCGGGCGACACCTTAGGCGCCAGCTTATGCTTGCCGAACATTTTGCCGAACATATAGGCGCCGGAATCGGCGCCCCATACCAGAAACATGACGAACAGCAGCCACCATGCACCCGCATAGTGGTCGCTGTCGTAGTGATACTGGCGCAGCGCCATCATGCCCCAGAAAAACGGCACCAGCGTGAGAACACCAAACACCAGACGCAGGGGACGCGAATTACGCCAGAGAGAGGCCGATGCCGGATAGAAGAGAACCAGAACCAGCGCCACAATCCACCATGCCAGCGACGCCCAGAGTGAAACGGCGACCTGCGGCAGATGGACATCGCGCTGATAAGGAGGAAGGGTAAAGAGCATCCCCGCCAGCAGCAGTCCGCAAATTACAGAGAGCCAGATACGCTGTTGACGCGACGCCATGCCCGCAAGCTGGCCCCACTCCCAGGCGCCCAGCATGCAGATGATAATCGTCGTAATCGCAAAACCAACGGGCGGTAACCAGAAAAGCGCAGCAATCACCAGCGGAATGAGAATAAGCGCGGTAATCAGACGAGACTTCAGCAAAGGTTACCCCCTGTTTGCTCAGGCGCCGCCTGGTGCAGCGCCGCCATAACGACGCTCCCGCAGAGAGAATGCATTCAGTGCACCTTCAAAAACGTGTTCATCAAAATCAGGCCAGAGAACATCGGTAAAATAAAACTCAGCATAGGCGATCTGCCACAGCAGGAAGTTGCTAATCCGATGCTCTCCCCCGGTCCTTATCACTAAATCCACTGGAGCCAGCCCCTGCATGCACAAATGTGCAGACAGGTTCTCCTCGGTGATCTGGTCAGGACGCAATAAACCTTCCTGAACCTGTTCAGCGAGTTTTTTCACTCCCTGGATAATATCCCAACGTCCGCCATAGTTCGCGGCAATATTGAGAGTCAGTCCACTATTTTGCTGAGTCAGTTCCTCGGCGCGACGAATACGCTCCTGAATACGGTTACTGAAACGGCTCACGTCCCCGATGATGCGCAGACGCACGTTGTGCTTGTGCAGGCTCTTTACTTCACTGTCGAGCGCCCAGACAAACAGCTCCATCAGCGCAGTGACTTCCTGAGCCGGACGGCTCCAGTTTTCACTGCTGAAGGCGTAGAGCGTCAGCGCTTCAAGATTATTGCTGACGGCGAAGCTGACGGAGCGGCGCACCGCTTTTACGCCCGCTTTATGGCCGGAAATACGCAGTTTTCCCTGATTTTTAGCCCAACGACCATTGCCATCCATAATGATAGCCACGTGACGTGGGCCCGTTCCCTGTTGGTCATCGGTTTTGTTGTGATTATTGGACGACATAACGCGTAATTAATTCCTGTTGTCAGAAATGCTGTGGTTTCTGAATACATTGCGCCCGGTACTCTCCCGCCCAAAAGGGGCGAGGCGCATCTGATGCGATGCCATACACGGAAACGCGAGCGAGCGACTATACCATTTTCGCCACAGGCGAACAAATAGCGGCGCGCGTTAACGCGAGGTCGCGAAACGCGGCAGCATCTCTGTGGCTCTGGCGCGCGCGGCGCGGTCGATATCCAGTACGGCGTCCACTGAATCCGGCTCCGCAAACGCCTGTGCCGCCAGCACTTCGCTGTTGAGCGCCGCGATGTCGGTAAAGCGAATCTGGTTATCCAGAAAGGCCGCCACCGCAACTTCATTGGCCGCGTTTAGCGTAGTGGTCGCCGCCTGCCCTGCCTCGCAGGCATCTATCGCCAGTTTCAGGCAAGGGTAGCGGGCAAAGTCAGGTTCGGCGAACGTCAGCGCGGACATGCGGGTGAAGTCCAGCGGCGTTACGCCTGCTGAAATACGCGCGGGCCAGGCCATGCAGTGTGCAATGGGGGTGCGCATATCCGGTGAACCGAGCTGAGCCAGCACGCTGCCGTCGCAGTAGCGCACCATGGAGTGGATCATCGACTGCGGATGCAGGATCACCTCCATTTGCGCTGCGCTGGCGTTAAATAACCAGCGGGCTTCAATGTATTCGAGACCTTTATTCATCATGGTGGCCGAGTCGACGGAGATTTTACGTCCCATCGACCAGTTCGGATGCGCGCAGGCCTGCTCCGGCGACATGGTCGCAAGGTCGGCCAGCGGCGTGTCACGAAAAGGACCACCCGATCCCGTAAGGATAATGGACTCAATGCCATTTTCCCGCAGGTCAGCGTATCCTAACTGATGCTGGATGGAAGCGGGCAAACTCTGAAAAATGGCGTTGTGCTCGCTGTCGACGGGCAGCAGCTGCGCCTGATAGTGGCGCACCGCCTCCATAAACAAACGGCCGCAGGTGACAAGCGACTCTTTGTTGGCGAGCAGCACGCTTTTTCCGGCGCGGATCGCCGCCAGCGTCGGCAGCAGCCCGGATGCGCCAACTATCGCCGCCATTACCTGATCCACCTCGTCAAGCGCGGCCAGCTCGCACGCGGCCTGAACGCCGGAGAGCACTTCGGTTGAGACGTTGAGTGCTTTCAGTCGTTCACGCAGCGCCTGTGCAGACGCCTCGTCCGCCATCGCGGCGTAGCGCGGCTGGAACGTTTGACACTGCTCCGCCATCAGCGCGACATTCTGGCCGGCGACCAGCGCGGTAATTTGATAAAGCTCAGGATTAGCGCGGACCACCGCCAGCGTGCTGGCGCCAATGGATCCGGTGGAACCCAGCAAGGTTAATCGCTTCATTAAGCTGTCCCTGTGAAGACGTCGAATAACTCCGCTCGCGCGGAAGGCATAATGTAAAACGCCGCCAGAGCGCATTCGCAATGAACACAGCTCTGAACGGCGTTTTATACCCAAGGATATCGGGTATAGAAAGCAACTGATGGGATCAGAACTCCATCAGCTCCTTCTCTTTTTCAGCCAGCGCCGCATCTACGTTTTTGATACGCGCATCGGTCATTTTCTGGATCTCGTCCTGAGTACGACGCTCGTCGTCTTCGCTGATCTCTTTATCTTTCAGCAAGGCTTTGATTTTGTCGTTAGCGTCGCGGCGCACGTTGCGCACAGAGACGCGGCCCTGCTCGGCTTCGCCGCGCACAACCTTGATCAGATCCTTACGACGCTCTTCGGTCAGCGCAGGCAGCGGAACACGGATGTCGCTTCCCGCTGAGCTTGGGTTAAGGCCGAGGTCAGAAGCCATGATGGCTTTTTCCACTGCCGGGCCCATGGAGCGGTCGAACACGTTGATTTTCAGCGTGCGTGAGTCTTCTACGGTAACAGAAGCGAGCTGACGCAGCGGCGTCGGCGTACCGTAGTATTCGACCACGATACCGTCGAGCAGTGAAGGAGAAGCGCGACCGGTGCGCACTTTGCTGATGGTGTTTTTAAACGCTTCGACGCATTTGTCCATGCGCGTTTCAGCATCTTTTTTGATGTCGTTAATCACGTTGAAACCCTTGGATTCGGTTTGACCTGGCCATTCCGGCGGGGCCGGAAGCGGTATCGCTGTTGAGCGATAATCCTGAATGGTGCGCGGTGACGTTCACCGCGCCGACAGAATATACCTTATTTTATCTTGCGTCGGGTATTAATGCGTAATCAGGGTGCCTTCTTTTTCACCCATCACTACGCGACGCAACGCGCCAGGTTTGTTCATATTAAATACGCGGATCGGCAGCTGATGGTCGCGCGCCAGAGTAAAGGCCGCCAGATCCATTACTTTCAGCTCTTTTTCCAGCACTTCGGCGTAGGAGAGCTGGTCATACAGCGTCGCATCCGGGTTTTTCACTGGATCGGCTGAGTAAACGCCGTCGACTTTCGTTGCCTTCAGCACCACGTCCGCTTCGATTTCGATGCCGCGCAGACAGGCCGCCGAGTCGGTGGTAAAGAACGGGTTGCCGGTGCCGGCGGAGAAGATCACCACGCGGTTGTTGCGCAGCAGGCTGATGGCTTCGGCCCAGCTGTAGTTGTCGCACACGCCGTTAAGTGGGATAGCGGACATCAGGCGCGCGTTCACGTACGCGCGGTGCAGCGCGTCGCGCATCGCCAGGCCGTTCATTACGGTCGCCAGCATGCCCATATGGTCGCCCACGACGCGATTCATACCCGCCTGTGCCAGCCCCGCTCCGCGGAACAGGTTGCCGCCGCCAATTACCACGCC
>NZ_DJDN01000047.1:6362-7017 GCF_002431095.1 Pantoea sp. UBA5923
GCCGCCGCCAATTACCACGCCTACCTGAATGCCCAGCTCGACCAGTTCTTTCACCTCTTGCGCCATGCGGTCAAGCACGCTCGCGTCGATACCAAAACCTTCGGCACCTTGCAGTGCTTCGCCACTCAGTTTCAGCAGGATACGTTGATATACAGGTTTTGCGTTGGTCGCCATGGTCGGTTCTTCCTGGAAGAGTTGAAAAGGAGAAGTTAAATCTGATCGATCATCCGCTTAGCGCGCGTAAATTACTATTGGGATGAGACTGAAAAGCGTCTGCTTAGCGCAGCAGACAAAAAAGAACCGCCTTTTGGCGGTTCCTTTAACAGCATTAAGACTGTTTGGACATAGCTGCTACTTCAGCAGCGAAGTCGCTTTCGACTTTCTCAATGCCTTCGCCCACTTCGAAGCGGATGAAGTTGATGACGTCAGCGCCTTTCTCTTTCAGCGCCTGGCCAACGGTTTTGCTCGGATCGATAACGAAAGCCTGGCCGGTCAGAGAGACTTCGCCGGTGAATTTCTTCATGCGGCCTTCAACCATTTTCTCAGCGATCTCTTTCGGCTTGCCAGACTGCATCGCGATGTCCAGCTGAACCTGGTACTCTTTTTCAACCACGTCAGCAGAGACGTCTTCCGGCTTAACGAATTCCGGCTTGCT
>NZ_DJDN01000046.1:0-18530 GCF_002431095.1 Pantoea sp. UBA5923
GCGCTGATGGCGAACGTCGCGCTGCTGGCGCCGCTGGCCGGCCCACTGGCGGGCGCCGCATGGCTGACGGTGGCGAGCTGGCGCAGTATGTTCTGGCTGTTTGCCCTGCTCAGCGCCCTCGCCTTTGTTATTTTGTGGCGCGTAATGCCTGAGACCGCGGGCGACCGCAGCCACTCAATAGCGCTGCCGCAGCTGGCGCGCACCTATCGCCAGCTGGCGCGCGACCGGATGGTGATGCTCGGCTCGTTCGCCATCGGGCTGGTGTTTATCCCGATTCTGACCTGGGTGGCGCTCTCGCCGGTGATCCTGATGCATGAAGAGCATCTGTCGCGTATGCACTATGCCCTGCTGCAGCTGCCGGTGTTTCTGGCGATGATTGCCGGGAATATTACGCTGGGCAAGCTGGCCGGGCGCGTCCCTATTGAGCAGCCGGTGAAGTTCGCCGCCTGGCCGATTCTCGCTGGGCTGGGCATCGCGCTACTGGCGAACCTGCTGAACAGCCACAGCTATCTGTTTCTGACCGCCGGGCTAAGCCTTTACGCCTTTGGCGCGGGGATGGTTAACGCCGGGCTTTATCGACTGACGCTCTACGCCAGCGACGCGGGTAAAGGCAGCGTTGCGGCCATGCTGGGGATGATCAGCATCCTGACGCTGGCGGTCGGTATTGAGCTGGCGAAAAGCGGGTATTTTAACGGCGGGACGCCCTGGTTTAGCCTGATTAACTTTATCAGCGGCGTGCTCTGGTTTGTGCTGGTGACGCTGTTTCTGCGCGAGCGCAAGCGGCGCGCACAGGTAGTGGAAGTTTAGGTTACAGTGCGAATGCGAGTAGCATGGTTCGATCGCAAAGTCGCTCAAGGCATCCATGCTCGCTCGGCCCGCGACATCCCTGTCGCGGGACGCTTTGCTCTTCGACCCATGCTACTCACATAGCAAGCTGCTCAGCCGTCTGCCGTTGCGGCCTTTCTTCTATTTTCGCGGATAAAGCTCTTTGCGTTTATAGGGCTCGATGTCGCCCTCTTTACGCGTCTTCAGCAGCTTTAAGATCCAGGTGTACTGCTCTGGATGAGGGCGAACGAAGACTTCAACCTCTTCGTTCATGCGGCGCGCCAGCGTGTTGTCGTCCGCTTCCATCAGATCGTCCATCGGCGGACGCACATAGATTTCCAGCCGGTGTGTCTTGCTGTTATAAACTGGAAACAGCGGCACCACGCGCGCGCGGCACACCTTCATCAGACGGCCAAGCGCGGGCAGCGTCGCTTTGTAGGTGGCGAAGAAGTCGACAAACTCGCTGTGTTCGGCGCCGTGATCCTGATCGGGCAGATAATAGCCCCAGTAGCCCTGGCGCACAGAGCTAATAAAAGGTTTGATGCCGTCGTTGCGGGCATGCATACGGCCACCGAAACGACGCCGCACCCGGTTCCAGACGTAATCGAGCAGCGGATCGCTCTGGTTGTGAAACATCGCCGCCATCATCTGCCCTTCCGACGCGAGCAGCATGGCGGGAATATCCACTGCCCAGCCGTGGGGCACGAGGAAAATAACGTTCTGCTTTTCCGCCTGCAGCTGGTCAATGATTTCACGACCATGCCAGTCGACGCGCTGGCGGATGCGCGCCGGATCGCGTATGCCCAGCTCTGCCATCATCGCCATCGCCTGCGGCGCGGTGGCGAACATCTCATCGACGATAGCGCTGCGTTCCGCTTCGCTCAGCTCCGGCAGACAGTAGTAAAGATTGATCAGTGCGCGACGGCGGGCACCCTTAGCCAGTTTACCCGCCATTTTTCCCAGCCTGCCGAGCAGCGGATCGCGTACCTTCGCCGGTAGCATTGCCATGCCAGCCAGCGCGCCGATTGCCAGCCAGCCGCCCCAGTATTTCGGTTTCAGGAAAGAACGTTCAAAAACGGGAATAAACTCAATATTCTTTTTTTTTGGGGTTTCCATGCACTCGCCTCAATCAATGACGCGCTAATGATAGTGGCGACAGGTAAATTTGCAATCCCCGATGCGGAAGGGAAAAACCGACGCGTTATGCGTCGGTCTCAAGGCGTAGCGTTGCGAACGGATTACTCCAGGCGCAGCAGCGGCAGATTGGTTTTCACCTGCGCCAGATAATCGCTGCGCTCTTTGCCGGTCAGGCCTTCCATACGCGGCAGTTTCGCCGTCAGCGGATTCACCGCCTGGTTATTGATCCAGATTTCAAAATGGAGATGCGGCCCGGTGGAACGGCCGGTATTACCCGACAGCGCGATACGATCGCCGCGCTTTACTTTCTCGCCCGGCTGCACCAGCACCTTTTTCAGGTGCATATAGCGCGTCATATACTGACGGCCGTGGCGAATAGCCACATAGTTGCCAGCCGCCCCGCCGTTTTTCGCCATCACCACCTCTCCGTCGCCGACCGCCAGCACCGGCGTGCCGACCGGCAAGGCAAAGTCTACACCTTTATGCGGCGCGATACGGCCCGTTACCGGGTTAAGGCGACGCGGGTTGAAGTTAGAGGAGACGCGATACTGCTTCACGGTTGGGAAGCGCATAAAGCCGCGCGTCAGACCAGAACCATTGCGATCGTAGAACTTGCCATCTTCGGCGCGGAAAGCGTAGTAATCTTTGTCACCGGAGCGCAGGCGCACCCCAAGCAGCTGGCTCTGCGCGCTCTTGCCGTCGAGCATTTCACGCGACATCAGCACGCTGAACTCATCTCCGGAGTGCAGCTTGCGGAAATCCATCTGCCACTGCAGCGCTTTGATCACTGCGCTGGCTTCGCTGCTGGTCAGGCCGGCACGCTGCGCGCTGCTGGCGAAGCTGCCATGCACCTCGCCTTTTAATACGCTGTTCTGCCACTCACCCTTTTGCATTTTGGTCTGCATGGTGAATGCGCCGTTATCGCCGCGCTGATAGACGCGTGTTTCACGACGGTTGATATCCCATGTGAGAGACTGCAAAGCGCCGTCATCGGTTAAGGTCCAGCTCAGCTGCTGGCCAACCTGCAGGTTGCGCAGCTCTTTATCGCTGCTCACCAGCGCGTTGATATCGCCCAGATCGATGCCGTACTGATTCAGGGCGCTGCTCAGCGTATCGCCGGAAGAGACGGTATATTCATGCGTTCCCGCCACGTCCGGCACATCGCTGTCGATGTCATCGCCGGGCAGTTCTTCTTCGGGTTCGGAGGTGGTTTGATCGATCGGTTCGCTGGCCTCTGGCAGCAGCGTACGCAGTTGATTTTTATCCAGTTCGATGCTCTTAACGATCGGCATCGCATCATCGGTGGGATGGTAGATGTAAGGCCGCCAGACGGCGACGGCCAGAGTAGCAACGGTTAAAGTCCCCAGCATAACGCGGTGGGGGCGCGGCAAATTATTAAATGCGAGGGCGACAGAGCGGGCTATCTGCTGCACTTTTACCTATTCCTCATGCTCCATTCAGGCAGCTCGCATACTGGCCTGACAGCTGTGAAAGGAACTTCACATAGCTGTCCTGACTAAGGCTGATATTCGTCCCCAGCGGATCCAGTGTGCCTTTGCGCACTTGCGTTCCGCGGGCAACCGCATCGATGACGGCTGGCCTGAATTGTGGCTCAGCAAAGACGCAAACGGCCTTCTGCTCAACCAACTGTGTTCGAATTTGATGTAGACGCTGTGCGCCCGGCTGAATCTCAGGGTTTACGGTAAAATGTCCGCTGGGCGAAAGGCCGTAGTGTTTTTCAAAATAGGTGTAAGCGTCATGAAAAACGAAATACCCTTTGTTGCTGACCGGCGCGAGTTGCGCGCTAATGTGCTTGTCGGTAACCGCCAGTTCGTTTTCGAACTGCTGGAGATTAGCGTCAAGTTTGGCTTTGCTTGCGGGCATAAGTTCCAATAATTTGCTATGGATTGCAACCGCTGCTAGCCGGGATATTTGCGGCGACAACCACAGATGCATATTAAATTCGCCATGATGATGTTGATGTCCCGCCTCATCGTGCGCTTCCTCGCCCTGGTGCGCGGCGGCGTCGTGATCCTCATCGTCGTCCTCACCGCCCTTCAGCAGCAGGGGTTTTACCGCCTGCATCTCAGCGATTTCCAGGTTTTTACTGGCGGGTAATTCAGCGGCCGGCTTCGTCATAAACGCCTCCATCTCTGGCCCGATCCACACTACTAAGTCAGCGTTTTTTATACGTTTTATGTCAGACGGACGCAGTGAGTAATCGTGCTCGGAGGCACCATCCGGCAGCAGCACATCCACCGGCGTGACGCCATCAGCGATAGCGGCGGCGATAAACCCTAAAGGCTTAATCGAGGCGACAACATTCGCCTGGGCAGGAAGGGAGAGCGAGGCGGCCAGCGCCAGCGCAGAAAGGGTAAAAACTGTACGCTTTTTAATGTGTAACATAATGCATCATTCCATCGTGACCTGGGGATGGGATGTGATATTATAACATTCGAAATTCTGTGCAACCTGTAAATAATATGACCCCACTCGTCACGCTTGAAAACATCACGGTGCATTTTGCACGCCGTCCCGTGTTGTCAGGCATTAGCCTGACACTGTTGCCTGGACGCATTCTTACGCTGCTCGGCCCCAACGGTGCCGGAAAATCCACGCTGGTGCGCGTGGTACTGGGACTGCTGGAGCCGACCTCAGGTCAGGTGCAGCGCGACCCGGCGCTGCGCATCGGCTATGTGCCGCAAAAACTGCATATCGATCCGACGCTGCCGGTCACCGTCGAACGTTTTATGCTGCTGACCCGCGGCGCGAAACGCGCCGACGTGCTGCCGGCGCTAAAGCGCGTGCAGGCCGGTCATCTGCTGAAAGCGCCGCTGCAAAAGCTCTCAGGCGGAGAAACGCAGCGCGTGCTGCTGGCGCGCGCCCTGCTCAATCAGCCGCAGCTGCTGGTGCTGGACGAACCGACGCAGGGCGTCGACGTTAACGGCCAGGTGGCGCTCTACGATCTGATCGACCAGCTGCGCCATGAACTGAACTGCGGCGTGCTGATGGTCTCCCACGATCTGCATCTGGTGATGGCAAAAACCGATGAGGTACTCTGCCTGAATCACCATATCTGCTGCTCCGGCACGCCGGAAGCGGTGTCGAAGCATCCTGAATTTATCGCCATGTTCGGCCCAGGCGGCGCGCAGCAGCTGGCTATTTACCGCCATCACCATAATCATCGCCACGACCTTCAGGGTCGCATCGTGCTACGCAGAGGACAGGGGCCATCATGATTGAGTTGTTATTACCGGGCTGGCTGGGCGGCGTGATGCTGGCGCTGGCGGCCGGGCCGCTGGGGTCGTTTGTGGTCTGGCGCAAGATGTCCTATTTCGGCGATACGCTGGCGCACGCCTCGCTGCTGGGCGTTGCTTTTGGCCTGCTGCTGAACATTAACCCCTACTATGCCGTTATCCTGGTAACCGTCTGTCTGGCGCTGGGGCTGGTATTCCTTGAACGTCGGCCGCACCTGGCGATCGATACCCTGCTGGGCATTATGGCGCACAGTGCGCTGTCGCTCGGTCTGGTAGTGGTCAGCCTGATGTCGAACGTGCGCGTCGACCTGATGGCCTATCTGTTCGGCGATCTGCTGGCGGTCACGCCTGATGATTTATGGATGATGGGCGCGGGCGTGATCCTGGTGCTGGCGGTGATGGCGTGGCAGTGGCGCGCGCTGCTGTCGATGACCATCAGCCCGGAGCTGGCGCAGGTGGACGGCGTCAATATTCAGCGCACTCGCCTGATTCTGATGCTGGTGACGGCGTTGACGATTGGCGTGGCGATGAAATTCGTCGGCGCGCTGATTATTACTTCGCTGCTGATTATTCCCGCCGCGACGGCGCGCCGCTTTTCACGTTCGCCGGAGCAGATGGCGGGCCTGGCGGTGATAGTCGGCATACTCGCCGTATCGGGCGGTCTTACCTTTTCCGCCTTCTACGATACGCCTGCCGGCCCATCGGTGGTGCTGTGCGCCGCGCTGCTGTTTATCTTCAGCATGGCGCGCAAACCCGCCGTCTGATTACTCGTCGCGCGCGATGCCAAAGTGGCGATAGGCATGCTGCGTGGCCATACGGCCGCGCGGCGTGCGCTGAATAAAGCCCTGCTGGATCAGGAAGGGCTCAATCACATCCTCAATGGTTTCCCGCTCTTCGCCGATGGCGGCCGCCAGGTTATCCAGCCCCACCGGCCCGCCGGTGAACTTGTCGATAATCGCCAGCAGCAGCTTGCGATCCATATAGTCAAAGCCTTCGCTGTCGACGTTAAGCATGTCGAGCGCGCTGGCTGCGACGTTGCCGCTCATCTCGCCGTTGGCGCGCACCTCAGCGAAGTCTCGCACGCGGCGCAGCAGGCGGTTGGCAATACGCGGCGTGCCGCGCGAGCGCTGCGCCACTTCCAGCGCGCCTTCATTGCTCAGCGGAAGGCCCAGACAGGCGGCGCTGCGGCTGACGATGTGCTGCAGATCCGGCACGTTATAAAACTCCAGGCGCTGCACGATACCGAAGCGGTCGCGCAGCGGCGAAGTGAGCGAACCGGCGCGCGTGGTGGCGCCAATCAGCGTAAAGGGCGGCAGATCGAGCTTGATAGAGCGCGCAGCCGGGCCTTCGCCAATCATAATATCCAACTGATAATCTTCCATCGCCGGATAGAGCACCTCTTCCACTACCGGGGACAGACGGTGGATCTCATCGATAAACAGCACGTCGTGCGGCTCAAGGTTGGTCAGCATCGCTGCCAGATCGCCCGCCTTCTCCAGCACCGGGCCGGAGGTGGTGCGTAAATTGACGCCCATTTCGTTGGCGACAATATTCGCCAGCGTCGTTTTCCCCAGCCCTGGCGGGCCGAAAATCAGCAGGTGATCCAGCGCATCGCCGCGCAGTTTTGCCGCCTTGATGAAAATTTCCATCTGTTCGCGCACCTGCGGCTGGCCCACATACTCCGACAGCAGTTTAGGGCGAATAGCGCGGTCGAGATTCTCTTCTTCGTTATAGCTGGCGGCGGAGACCAGACGGTCGGCTTCAATCATGACTTACCTCAAATGGCGGCGCGCAGCGCTTCCCGGATCAGGGTTTCGCAGTCTGCGTCAGGCTTGCCAACCTTACTGATCATGCGGCTGGCTTCCTGCGGTTTATAACCCAGCGACACCAGCGCCGCAACCGCTTCCGCCTCGGCATCATTGCTTGCAGGCTCAGCATCTGGCGCGGTAAGGGTAAAGGCGGATTCGCCGGAGAAGAGATCGCCATGCAGCCCTTTAAAGCGGTCTTTCATCTCGACCACCAGGCGCTCAGCGGTTTTCTTGCCGACGCCCGGCAGTTTGATCAGCGCGGCGATCTCCTCTTTCTCCACCGCCGTCACGAACTGCTGCGCCGACATGCCGGAGAGGATCGCCAGCGCCAGCTTAGGGCCGACGCCGTTGGTTTTAATCAGCTCGCGAAACAGGGCGCGCTCTTGTTTGTTGTTGAAACCGAACAGCAGCTGCGCGTCTTCGCGCACCACAAAGTGGGTAAAGATCACCGCTTCATGGTTAAGTTCAGGCAGCTCATAAAAACAGGTCATCGGCATATGCACTTCATAACCCACGCCGTGCGCTTCAATCAGCACCAGCGGCGGCTGCTTTTCCAGAATGTTGCCACGTAAACGACCTATCACCTGAACGCTTCCTTAATCAACGAATGTGGCGGGATTTATAACATAAAAAAGGCTGGATGAATATCCAGCCTGAATTTATTGACTTAGCGATCTTTCCCGCTTGTCGGCCCGACCATCGTCAGAGAAAATCCGCGCTGAGGGTTAGCCTGAACGCAGGCGCCCGCGCGTCAGCAGCAATTTAGTGTCGCTGATGCGCGTCGCATTCTGGCTGACGTGGCAGTGCGTAATCGCAATCGCCAGCGCATCGGCGGCGTCCGCCTGGGGATTGGCGGGCAGCTTCAGCAAGGTGCGCACCATATGCTGCACCTGGCTTTTCTCTGCCCCGCCGGTGCCGGTGACGGTCTGCTTCACCTGACGCGCGGCATATTCAAATACCGGCAGATCGAGATTCACCGCCGCGACGATCGCCGCGCCGCGCGCCTGACCCAGCTTGAGCGCCGAATCGGCGTTCTTCGCCATAAAGACCTGCTCGATAGCGAAGTAGTCTGGCGAGAACTGCGTGATGATCTCGGTGACGCCCGCGTAGATCAGCTTCAGACGCGCCGGCAGTTCGGTGGTATTGGTGCGGATACAGCCGCTGCCCAGGTAAGTGAGCTGGCGGCCGGTTTGACGAATCACACCGTAGCCGGTCACGCGCGAGCCGGGGTCGATGCCCAGAATTATCGCCATGGCGCGTCTCCGGTGTGCAGGCTAAACGGGAACGCCATTACAGCGTTTCCGCAACCTCGTCGGAGATCTCGCCGTTATGGTAGACTTCCTGCACGTCATCGCAGTCTTCCAGCATGTCGATCAGGCGCAGCAGCTTCGGCGCAGTTTCGGCATCCAGTTCCGCTTTGGTGGAGGGGATCATCGAGACTTCCGCGGTATCCGCTTTCAGGCCGGCAGCTTCCAGCGCATCGCGCACCGCGCCCAGCTCTTCCCATGCGGTAAAGACGTCGATAGCGCCGTCGTCATAGCTCACCACATCTTCCGCGCCCGCTTCCAGCGCCGCTTCCATTACGCTGTCTTCATCCTGGCCCGGCGCGAAGGAGATAACGCCCTTCTTGCTGAACAGGTAAGAAACTGAACCGTCGGTGCCCAGGTTGCCGCCGGTTTTGGTGAAGGCGTGACGCACTTCGCCTACGGTACGGTTGCGGTTGTCGCTGAGGCACTCCACCATCACCGCCGAACCACCAGGACCGTAACCTTCATAGATGATGGTTTCCATATTGGAATCATCTTCACCGCCCACGCCGCGCGCGATAGCGCGGTTCATGGTGTCGCGCGTCATGTTATTGGACAGGGCTTTGTCCATGGCGGCGCGCAGACGCGGGTTGGACGCTGCGTCACCACCGCCGAGTTTCGCGGCAGTAACCAGTTCACGAATAATTTTGGTGAAAATTTTACCGCGCTTGGCGTCCTGAGCCGCCTTACGGTGTTTGGTGTTCGCCCATTTACTATGACCAGCCATTAGATCTTTTCTCCAGTTTAGGCATCGTACAGGCTATCTTGCTTGCGACCTTCTCCCCCGGCAGTGCTCGCACAAGTTGTTTCAAACTTGAGCGCCCCAAAGGGGCGAGCTTCGCGAGTCATCCTCACGTACAGAAGTACGCTCTGGCTGCTGCGCTGACGGTGAACAACCTCGCGGCGCTGATAACGCCTGACTGTTTAACGCTTAAGGCGCACTCCTGTGGGAGTGCGCCAATTCTTTACCATCCAGAATGCCGCCGGAACAGACACGGCGAGCAGCTAAATAAATTCTTCAATCGCCTGGCGATTGCTCCAGGACTTGGTAAGGGCTGCGGCAGCGGCGGGATCGAGCCAGCGCGCGGCGAGATGCTCGCTCAGCGTCGGCTGCCGCTCGGCAGGCAGCGCCAGGCGGAACCAGTGTTCGCGATTGTGCGTCACGCCTGGCGCGTAGCGATGGCGATAGTGCGGAAAGATCTCGAATTCGATCTCTTTATGGCAATCTTCCAGCGCCAGCTTTTCACCCGCAACGTCGATGGCCAGCTCTTCCAGCACTTCGCGCCGCGCCGCCTGCAGCGGAGTTTCCCCCGCTTCCAGACTGCCGGTGACCGACTGCCAGAAGCCGCTGTCATCGCGTCGCTGCAGCATTAACACCCGGCCGGTATCCTGCGCAAAAATCACTACCAGAACCGATACCGGATGTTTATAGCCCATTACTTATTCTCTGACTTTTCTTTTTTCGGCGCGATCTGAATGCCCAGATCCGCCAGCGCTGCCGGATTAGCTTCGCTTGGCGCTTCGGTCATCAGACAGGCCGCCGCAGTGGTTTTCGGGAAGGCGATCACGTCGCGGATATTCTCGGTGCCGGTCAGCAGCATGGTCAGACGATCCAGACCGAAAGCCAGGCCCGCGTGCGGTGGCGTGCCATATTTCAGCGCGTCGAGCAGGAAGCCGAATTTCTCGCGCTGCTCGTGCTCTTCAATACCCAGAATGGTGAACACCGCCTGCTGCATTTTGCCGCTGTGGATACGTACGGAACCGCCGCCCACTTCGTAGCCGTTGATGACCATATCGTAGGCGTTCGCAACCGCGCTCAGCGGATCGGCCGCCAGCTCTTCCGCCGTCATCTCTTTCGGCGACGTAAACGGATGGTGCATTGCCGCCAGACCGCCTTCGTCATCCTCTTCGAACATCGGGAAGTCGATCACCCACAGCGGCGCCCAGGCGCTTTCGTTGGTAATATGCAGATCGCGGCCCACTTTCAGGCGCAGCGCGCCCAGCGCGTCCGCCACTACTTTGGCACGATCGGCACCGAAGAAGATCAGGTCGCCGTCAGCGGCGCTGGTACGGCTCAGAATCGCCTCTACGATCTCCTCGTTAAGGAACTTGGCTACCGGGCTCTGTACGCCGTTGAGGCCGTCAGCGCGCGCGTTAACCTTCATCCACGCCAGCCCTTTCGCGCCGTAGATCTCTACAAATTTGCCGTATTCGTCAATCTGCTTGCGGCTCAGCTGCGCGCCGCCAGGCACACGCAGCGCGGCGACGCGGCCTTTGGCGTCGTTGGCAGGGCCAGCGAACACCTGGAATTCAACATCTTTCAGCAGGTCGCCAACGTCCACCAGCTCCATCGGGTTACGCAGATCGGGCTTGTCGGAACCGTAACGACGCATCGCTTCAGCAAAGGTCATCTGCGGGAACTCGCCGAGATCGACCCCTTTTACTTCCAGCCACAGCTGGCGGATCATGCGTTCGTTGATCTCACGCACCTGCGGCGCGGTGAGAAACGACGTTTCGATATCGATCTGGGTAAATTCCGGCTGGCGGTCAGCGCGCAGGTCTTCATCGCGGAAACACTTCACGATTTGATAGTAGCGATCGAAGCCGGACATCATCAGCAGCTGTTTAAACAGCTGCGGCGACTGCGGCAGCGCATAGAATTTGCCTTTATGCACGCGGCTCGGCACCAGATAGTCGCGCGCGCCTTCCGGCGTCGCTTTGGTCAGCATCGGGGTTTCGATATCAAGGAAGCCTTCGCTGTCCATAAAGCGGCGCACAAAGCTGGAAATCTTCGCGCGGGTCTTCAGGCGCTGTGCCATTTCAGGACGGCGCAGATCGAGATAGCGGTACTTCAGACGCGCTTCTTCGCTGTTGACCTGATTGGAGTCGAGCGGCAGCGGCTCGGCGCGGTTGATAATGGTCAGCGCCTCAGCGAACACTTCTACTTCGCCCGTGGCCATCTCGGCATTTTTGTTCTTCTCGTCGCGCGCGCGAACGGTGCCGGTGATCTGGATGCAGAATTCGTTGCGCAGCTCAGACGCCAGCTGAAAAGCCTCCTGACGATCGGGATCGAAGAAGACCTGCACGATGCCTTCGCGGTCGCGCATGTCGATAAAAATCAGGCTTCCCAGATCGCGACGGCGGTTGACCCAGCCGCAAAGAGTGACTTGCTGACCCACATGAGACAGATTGAGCTGTCCGCAATATTCTGTACGCATAACGTATCCTTTTAACTTTGCCGCTGCTGCCTGCAGCATCAGGCCGCGTAACCATTTGAGATGCTGCCGCAAAAAAGGCGGCCATTATAATGGAAAAAGGCAGGCAGGATAAGTAGAGCCGCGCCAAACCGCGCATTTCGTCGCCTGTTTTTCCTCCCCCGGCTAAACAGGCTACTCTAGAGAGCAACGTTCACAGGAAAGGAGAGGCCGTGACCCTTCGTATTGGCCTGCCGCAGTGGCAGCATTCGCACTGGAAACGCTGGGGCATTGAGAGTCTGGCTGATTATGCCCGTCTGTTCCACTGCGTGGAGGGCAACACCACGCTTTATGCGCTGCCCGCGCCCGACACCGTTCAGCGCTGGCGCGATATGACCCATGACGACTTCCGCTTCTGCTTTAAGTTTCCGCAGACTATCAGCCACCGCGCGCAGCTTCAGCACACCGACGACCTGCTGAGTGATTTTTTGCGTCTGCTCGATCCGCTGGCCGACCGCATCGGGCAGTACTGGCTGCAGCTGCCCGCCACCTTTTCGCCCGCGCAGCTTGCCGATCTCTGGCGCTTTCTCGATGGTCTGCCGCGCCGCTTCAGCTATGGCGTCGAAGTGCGCCACGCTGCTTTTTTCGCCAAGGGCGAGGCGGAGCGCGCGCTTAATCAGGGCCTGCAGGCGCGCGGCGTCAACCGGGTGATTTTAGACAGCCGTCCGGTACACGCCTCAACGTCGCAAAGCCCCGCGGCCCTGCATGCGCGCGAGCAAAAGCCGCGCGTGCCTCCTCATGCGGTGCGCACCGGTGAGCTGCCGATGGTGCGCTTTATCGGCAGCGACGACGTTGACGAGAGCGACCGATATTTTCAGGTCTGGCGAGAAAAGCTGGCACAATGGCAGGCAGAGGGCGATGCGCTGTTCTTTATCCACACGCCGGATATGGGCCAGGTGTTTCCGCTGGTGCAGCGTTTATGGCCGCAGCTGCAGGCTATCGACGCCGCTATCGGCAGCGGCCCCGCCTGGCCGCAGCAGGCGTCGCTGTTCTGATAAAAGAGGATAAACATGATTAGCGCGTTATATGTGGTACTGGGCGTATTGATGGTGATGAAATTCGCGCTGGACGTGGTGCGCTACCGTCGTCACTATCGGGTCGCTTTCGGCGACGGGGGCTTTCACGATCTGCGCGTGGCGATACGCATTCACGGCAATGCCGTAGAAACCATTCCGCTGGCGCTGCTGCTGCTGGTGATGATGGAGATGAACGGCGCCGATATCTGGATGGTGCATCTCACCGGTCTGATCTTTTTCGCCGGACGGGTCATTCATGCGCAGGGGCTGCGCCGCAGCGCGCTTGCCGGACGCAAGTATGGCATGATGCTGACGCTGTTTGCGCTGTGCGGCATGGCGGTGTTTAATCTTATCTATCTGCCCTGGGATCTGGTGCTGACGCTGCATTAACCGGCTGCGGGGGTAAAGGGTGCAGCCCGCCGCACTTTCTGCCAGAATAGCGCCCTTTCCGTTGTCTTTCCGGATTTACTATGTCTGACCGCGATACGCTATTTTCCGCGCCCATCGATAAGCTGGGCGACTGGACCTTTGACGAGCGCGTGGCTGAAGTCTTCCCCGATATGATTCAGCGCTCCGTGCCCGGCTACTCCAATATTATCTCGATGATCGGCATGCTGGCCGAGCGTTTCGTCACGCCCGACAGCCAGGTCTACGATCTGGGCTGCTCGCTTGGCGCCGCGACGCTCTCGGTTCGCCGCAATATCAAAGCGCCCGGCTGCACCATCATTGCCGTGGATAACTCCCCTGCCATGGTCGAGCGTTGCCGCCGCCATATCGACGCCTTTCGCGCCGAGACGCCGGTTAACGTCATCGAAGCCGATATCCGCGATATCGCTATCGAAAACGCCTCGCTGGTGGTGCTTAACTTCACGCTGCAGTTTCTCGAACCCCCTGCGCGCCTGCAGCTGCTGGAGAAGATCTGGCAGGGGCTGAAGCCCGGCGGCGCGCTGGTGCTGTCGGAGAAGTTCAGCTTTGAGGACGCCGACGTAGGCGAGCTGCTGTTCAATATGCATCATGACTTTAAACGCGCCAACGGCTACAGCGAGCTGGAGATCAGCCAGAAGCGCAGCATGCTGGAGAACGTGATGCTGACCGACAGCGTGGAGACGCATAAAGCGCGCCTGAAACAGGCGGGCTTCTCTCACGCGGAACTCTGGTTCCAGTGCTTTAACTTCGGTTCGCTGGTGGCGTTGAAATGATTGAGTTTGGCCGTTTTTATCAGCAAATCGCCACTGGTCCTCTCGCCAGCTGGCTGGAAGTGCTGCCGGCGCAGATCGCCGCCTGGCAGAAAGAGAACCTGCATGGCCTGTTCCGCAACTGGGAGAAGTCGGTTGAGCATCTGCCGCTGCTGCAGCCGCAGCAGCTCGACCTGCTGCACAGCGTCAGCGCGCAGCACGACGATCTCAGCGACCGTCAGCGTCAGGGCATCGAGAAACTGCTGCGCAACCTGATGCCGTGGCGCAAAGGCCCCTATTCGCTCTACGGCACTGAGATCGATACAGAATGGCGTTCCGACTGGAAGTGGCAGCGCGTCGCGCCGCATATCTCGTCGCTGGCGGGACGAACCGTACTGGACGTCGGCTGCGGCAGCGGCTATCACATGTGGCGCATGGTGGGCGCAGGCGCGCATCTTGTGGTCGGCATCGATCCGATGCAGCTCTTCCTCTGCCAGTTCGAAGCGGTGCGCAAGCTGCTGGGCGACGACCGACGCGCCCATCTGCTGCCGCTCGGCATTGAGCAGCTGCCGACGCTGCAGGCGTTCGATACCGTTTTCTCTATGGGCGTGCTCTATCATCGCCGTTCGCCGCTCGATCACCTGCTTCAGCTGAAAAATCAGCTGGTGAGCGGCGGCGAGCTGGTGCTGGAAACGCTGGTGATTGAAGGAGATGAGCGGGATGTGCTGGTGCCTGGCGAACGCTACGCACAGATGCGCAACGTCTACTTTATTCCTTCGGCGCTGGCGCTGAAGAGCTGGCTGGAGAAGTGCGGCTTTGTCGACGTGAAGATTGTCGACTATGCGATAACCTCCACCGACGAGCAGCGCCGCACCAGCTGGATGACCAGCGAATCGCTGGCGGACTTCCTTGACCCGCAAGACGCCAGCAAAACGGTGGAAGGCTATCCGGCGCCGCTGCGCGCGGTGCTGGTCGCCACTAAACCCTGAGCCTTAGCGGCGAGAGAGCGCCAGCTTCGCCGCGAAGCCGATAAACACCATGCCCGTCAGGCGGTCCATCACTTTGAGCACCGCCGGACGGCGCAGGTGCGCGGCGAAGTAGTGGCTGCCGCCGATCAGTACGGCATTCCACAGCAGGCCGATCGCAACATGCATCAGCGCCATCAGGCTGCACCAGAGGGCCACCGACGCGCCCGCCGGAATAAACTGCGGCATAAAGGTGACGTAAAACACGCCGATTTTTGGATTAAGCAGATTGCCGAACAGGCCGCGGTTAAAGCAGCTGAAATAGCTCTGCTGTGCCACTTCGGCTGCCGTTTCATCCTGCGCCTGCGTCCGGGGATTAAGCAGCAGTCTGACGCCGAGATAGAGCAAATAGGCCGCGCCGACCCACTTCAACAGGTTATAGGCCATTTCCGACGCCAGCAGCAGTGCGCCGAGGCCAAAGCCTACCGCTACGCCCCACACCAGACAGCCGAGATTTATGCCGAGGGCCGTTGCGCTGGCGCGTCGCCAGCCCTGCGCGGCGGCGGTACGCAGCACCAGCGCCGTGTCAAAGCCCGGCGTCAGCGTCAAAATGGTAATGGCGAACAGAAACGAGAAAAGCAAGGTAGCGGTCATGATCATCTCCCTGAAATATTGCCGCTTACCCTAACAAATTTTTCTGGCGATAGCAGCGCGGAGAGGTGGATTTTGCGCGCTACTCCGCCTCGGCGGGACGATCCCAGTACTGATATTTGTAGGCGGCGCTGAGATGCCGCTCAATCGTGCCTTTTTCGAATATTTCGGTTTCGTGCAGATAGCTTAAGGTGCAGTTACCCACCTCATCCCACAGCTGACACTCGTCAACCGTACGCAGCGAGCTGACCGGCGTAGTGGCGGTGCCGTGAAGCTGCCATTCGCGGAATTTTTTATCGTAGGTATAGCGATCTTTGCTGCGCGCCGTTTCCGCGCTGATGACCTGCCCCTGCGGATTCCAGCGCCAGCTGCTTTCGCCATTGGTCAGCGCGTCGGTGCCGCGCGAAACGCTTTTCGCCAGCCGCAGCTGCGCGTCATAGCGATAGGTGGTATCGGTAAAACCGCTTTTGCCCATGCTGGTGAATTTATCGGACGCGGTGACGATATTGCCGTGTCGGCCGGTAAGCCAGCTAATCGTGCCCTGGCGATTATCGACCACCTGCTCTTTACCCTCTTTCAGCACCTTCACCAGATAAGCGTACTCCGCCACCCAGCCGCCCTGCACGCGCGCAATATGCTGTTCCATGCTCAGAGTGACGTTATGCTCTTTTTTATCGAAAGTGACGTCGGCGACCAGCAAAATACCGCAGGGATCGAACTGTCCCAGCACCCGTTTTTGCGAATCCACATCTTTGCCGAACTCGCCAGCGATAACCTGCCGCACCGCGCCTTTGGCGCTGCCGCCCAGCATAATCCAGCTATTGCTGCTGGCCACGGCCTTGCTGTGCGGGCCGCAGGCGGCGGCCCACAGCGTGTGGGAGAAGAGAAGCGAACCCAGCGTAAGCGCCGCAATAAGAGAGCGTTTCATGGTGTAACTCCCAGAGATCTCAATAACCTGAGTGTAACCTTATTGGCGGCAACTGGCGCACAACGGAAACTATTTAATCGCGGATAAAAAGAACCCCAGCAAGATGGCTGTAGCCAATGATTATAGCATTCTTTTAAAACCCATAAATATCAATAATTTAAAACATAGTTAGCGCATTATCGCTTGCATATAACTGTACATTATCACAGTATATTTGTTGATTATTTTGCGGCGGGGTCCCCTTACAGCACCCCTTGGGGCAAGCAAGGACCGGAGAGAAAAATGGCTTTTTATTCCATAGAGAAACGCAAAACATCTACAGGTGAAATACGCTACCGCTGCACTGTTGGTGTGAAGAAGAATGGTAAGTATCTATACCGTGAAAATCAGACGTTCAGCAAGCAAGCGTTGGCAAAAGCATGGGGGGTGGCGCGCGTTGCTGATCTAGAAGCGAACGGGCTGCCAACCGATGCCAACATTTCTTCTGTGACCTTTGGTGAGCTGATGGATCTCTATATGGATCATCCTCACATAAAATATGGAAAGACAAAAGCAGAGACTCTCGCATTGATAAGAAAGTGTGAAATAGCGAGTATCCCCATCAGCCTCATCACCCAGAAAACCTATACACAGCACTGCCAGTACAGGGCGTCTCAGGGTGCGGGCCCTGCGACTATCAGAAATGACATGGTGTTTATCAGTTCCGTTCTTCACGCAGCTAAACCTATGTTCGATATTGACGTCAATATTGATGATTTCAACTATGCGAAATATCAGCTTAAGAAGATAGGAATGATTGCTTCATCGCAAAAAAGAAGCCGTAGGCCGACGAAGGACGAGACAGATCGCCTCATGCTTGCGCTGAAATCACGGGAAGTAACGTCTTATAAAAAAATCCCCTTCTCTGACATTTTTATGTTTTCAATTTTAACCTGCATGCGTGTAAGCGAAGTTACGAGAATACGCTGGGATGATGTGGACGAGGCTCAAAAGGCTGTTGTCGTGCGAGACAGAAAGGACCCCAGAAAAAAAATAGGCAACCACATGAAGGTTGCTTTACTCGGTGATGCCTGGGAAATAGTGAACCGACAGCCAAGGCAAGCGGAATGCATTTTCCCCTTCCGTCCTAAAAATATTTCAATCACTTTTGCACAAGAACGCAATAAGTTAGGGATAGCTGATCTGAGGTATCACGACTTACGCAGGGAAGGGATTAGTAGACTCTTTGAGGCCGGATTTTCAATAGAAGAAGTTGCTCAGGTAAGCGGTCATCGCTCTTTCAGCACTCTTTGGCAGGTTTATACTGAGTTGTTCCCTAAATCCCTTCATGAGCGTTTTGATAAGTTACAAGAAATGAAAGTGAAGTTTTCCGGAGAGGAATAAATTTATGAAAATCAGAAATGACAGTAATATTGGCCGCATGCCGGAGTTAACCAGTTTTGGGACTATTTACAGCGCAGTAGGCCAACTTCTGGTACTGGACTTGGCGATGAAGGATTCACTGACGGGATACATTGCAGACCCAGTTTCTTTTCCTGATTTAAAAATTAGTATCAGGGCTGACATGGCGAGGGAATTGGCTGCGGAACTTTTGCTGTGCGCGGATGCTATTGACGCAGGAATGAATCATCCAAATTTGAAGTTTGTCGATTGATGTTTGCCCGGCTGATGCCGGGCTAAAAATTATAAGCATGATTTGATGGCAGCTTTACGCTTTTCGATTCCTCTTGTTACGTCTAAAACACCCCGAAGTGAGTAAAAGTTCACCCTGGTCATATTGCCTTCTGCAAATACGTCAGCATTATCCGCTCCAGCGAATACACTATAAAACTTTCCGGTTTTCTGAGGGATAACTTGATACATCAGTGGATGCTTCTGCCATGCCGCTAAGATACATTCTTGCGTTTCTTCTACGGGTTTGTTCGTAGTATATGACGCCAAGATTTCTTGATCTTCACGGTAATTATATGGGTTAACACAACCAGCCAGCGAAATAATGCCCAACGTAACTATTATCTTTTTCATGTCCCAGCCCCATTATCTTGTGTGTGCCGATAGTACCAGAAGTAATGGAGTTGTTAGCGCGTGTATTACATTCTTCAAGCTGCAGATCAATAAAGCTTCGCGGTCTACCACGCCCCGCCGCCGAGGAATTTTAGGCGTCGAGACCGTCAATAGCTTTCATCCGTGTCTGCAGCTCAGCGATG
>NZ_DJDN01000045.1:0-17885 GCF_002431095.1 Pantoea sp. UBA5923
CGCCAAGCGGTAAGGCACCGGATTCTGATTCCGGCATTCCGAGGTTCGAATCCTCGTACCCCAGCCATACAAAGACAATTTGAACAGACACTATTGGGGTGTCGCCAAGCGGTAAGGCACCGGATTCTGATTCCGGCATTCCGGGGTTCGAATCCCTGCACCCCAGCCAAATTGCACAACAAGCCCGCTTTTGCGGGCTTTGTTGTTTTTGTCGTCTGCTATCTCTTTTCAAACAGCAACGTTGCTGCTCACCAGCCGCTGAGCCTCTTCCCAAAAAGCAAAGCGTCCTGCGACAGGGTCGTTGCGGGACGAGCGGTTATGGATGACGAACAGCGACTTTGCATCGGGGAGAGGCTCTGCGGCCGCGCACGAACGCCGCAGCCGCTCTCACCTACGAAAAATGCAGCCTGCGTCTACAACCCCAGCGCGTAACGCAGCACTTTACGCTTCAGCGCCCCCGAACGCTCCGCCGCAATCAGCCCCAGGTTGCGCGCAAACTTCAGCGGCGGCAGTCGGTTGCTAAAGGCGAAATAGAAGAGATCCATTCCGCCCTGCATCAGCAAATTATCCCGCCGGCGCTGTGACTGATAACGACGCAGCACGTTCTCCGAGGCCCACTCCTGCGCATTGCTGCGCGCCTCCACCAGCACTTCCACCAGCGCGTCCACGTCGCGATAGCCAAGGTTGACGCCCTGCCCCGCCAGCGGGTTGATGGTGTGCGCCGCGTCGCCGATCAACGCCAGCCCCGGCAGCACATAACGCTGCGCATGGCGCCGCACCAGCGGAAAGCCGCCCGCCGCATGCGCTTTAAAACGCCCCAGCCGCGCCGGAAACGTCGCGGCGATCTCTTTTTCCAGCTGCGGCATCGGCATCGCCTGCAGCTGGCGAATGCGCGCCGGTGCGTCATACCACACCAGCGAGGCGCGATTGTCATACAGCGGCAGAAACGCGCGTGGCCCCTGCGGCGTAAACTGCTGCCAGGTGGAGTCGCCTGCCGGATGTTCGCAGGTGACGCTGATAAGCAAACAGGATTGCGCATAGCTCCAGCCCTGAATCCCAATGCCCGCCATCTGCCGCACCTGCGAGTTCGCGCCGTCGGCGCCGACCACCAGCCGCGTATGCAGCGCCTCGCCGTCGCTGAGATCGAGTCGCCAGCCGCCGTTCTCCTGTTGCAGGCTGGAGAGCGTCGCGGGACAGCGCAGCTGAATATCGAGCTGCTCCATCCTTTCCCACAGCGCGCGCTGCAGAACGTTATTCTCGACCATAAAGCCCAGCTCTGGCAGACCCAGCGACGCGGCGTCGAAACTGACGTGGGCCGTTTGCCACTCCCAGGTTTCCAGCTTGCGATAGGGCGCGCAGCGCATCGCCTGGACGCGCGGCCAGACGTCGAGCTGCTTCAGCAGCCCTGCCGAGGCGCTGCCAATTGCGGAGATACGCACGTCGGGATCGCTGTCGGGGTCAAAAGGCGCAGGCTCCGCGCGCTCCACGACCGCGACGCGAAACTGCTGAAGCGCCAGGCCGCACGCCAGCGCTGCGCCGACCATGCCGCCGCCTACCACCACTACATCAAAGCGGTTATCCTGCATTGCTTATCTCCTTCTGCACTTTACCCGCCGCGTAAGACGGGATAACTGGCGCAAAGTGTACCGGAAAAACGCCCGGCCGGCAGAAATGCCCGGCAAGGACGGAGAGAATGGTCAGCGTTCGCGTCTCTTCAGGGTCGCTGTATGCGAAGTATGACGGCGATGCGCTGGTCACAACAGCGTCAAAGCATTACAATACGCGCCCTGCACTTCACTGCACTGAATCAATGGCTAGTTCGACAATGAAAAAACTGCATATCAAAACCTGGGGCTGTCAGATGAATGAGTACGATTCATCCAAGATGGCTGACCTGCTGAACAGCACCCACGGCTACACGCTGACCGAGGATGCTGACGAGGCGGACGTTCTGCTGCTCAATACCTGCTCTATTCGCGAAAAGGCGCAGGAAAAAGTTTTCCACCAGTTAGGCCGCTGGAAGACCTTAAAAGAGCGCAACCCTGATTTGATTATCGGTGTCGGCGGCTGCGTGGCGTCGCAGGAAGGGGATCATATTCGCCAGCGCGCCAGCTACGTGGATATCGTATTCGGCCCGCAAACCCTGCATCGTCTGCCGGAAATGATCAACAGCGTGCGCGGCAGCAAAAGCCCGATCGTGGATATCAGCTTCCCGGAAATCGAAAAATTTGACCGTCTGCCGGAACCCCGCGCGGAAGGTCCGACCGCGTTCGTCTCTATCATGGAAGGCTGCAACAAATACTGCACCTTCTGCGTAGTGCCCTATACGCGCGGCGAAGAAGTCAGTCGTCCATGCGACGATATTCTGCTGGAGATCGCCCAGCTGGCGGCGCAGGGCGTGCGTGAAGTCAACCTGCTGGGCCAGAACGTAAACGCCTACCGCGGCGCGACCTTTGACGGCGAAATCTGCACCTTCGCCGAGCTGCTGCGCCTGGTGGCCGCTATTGACGGCATCGATCGCATTCGCTTTACCACCAGCCACCCGATCGAGTTCACTGACGACATTATCGAAGTGTACCGCGATACGCCGGAGCTGGTGAGCTTCCTGCACCTGCCGGTACAGAGCGGCGCGGACCGCATTTTAACGCTGATGAAACGCGCGCATACCGCGCTGGAGTATAAAGCGATTATCCGTAAGCTG
Organism: Pantoea sp. UBA5923; assembly: GCF_002431095.1. Taxonomy (NCBI): domain Bacteria; kingdom Pseudomonadati; phylum Pseudomonadota; class Gammaproteobacteria; order Enterobacterales; family Erwiniaceae; genus Pantoea; species Pantoea sp. UBA5923. The sequence goes on from NZ_DJDN01000045.1 coordinate 2,702, forward strand.
CGCGCCGCACGTCCGGATATCCAGATCAGCTCCGACTTTATCATCGGCTTCCCTGGCGAAACCCAGCAGGACTTCGAACAGACCATGAAGCTGATCGCCGACGTCAACTTCGACATGAGCTTCAGCTTTATCTACTCTGCGCGTCCCGGTACGCCAGCGGCAGACCTGCCGGATGACGTCTCGGAAGAAGAGAAAAAGCAGCGTCTCTATATTCTGCAGGACCGCATCAATCAGCAGGCGATGGCCTGGAGCCGCCGTATGCTCGGCACCGTACAGCGTATTCTGGTGGAAGGCACCTCGCGTAAAAATGTGATGGAGCTGTCGGGCCGCACCGAGACCAACCGCGTGGTGAACTTCGAAGGTTCGCCGGAGATGATCGGTAAATTTGTCGATGTAGAGATCGTTGACGTCTACACTAACTCGCTGCGCGGCAAAGTGGTGCGCACCGAGGATGAGATGGGGCTGCGCATTGTAGAAAGCCCGGCATCGGTTATCGCGCGCACGCGCAAAGAGAACGAAATCGGCGTCGGCACCTTCCAGCCTTGATACGCTCTTCCGTCAGCGGCGGCGCCCACTGCGTCGCCGCTCTTTTCTTCTGTCCGCCCTTGGTTTCTGGACGCGCGACCCAAATATCATTAGCTACGCTTGCGCCCCGGCGACATGCCATAAATACTTTCTTAAAATGCCGTCGTTAATCAACCCGGCATCAGTACCCATTCTAACTGGCCCTGAGTGACCCAAAGGATTCGTTTGAATATCGAAACTCGTGAAATCACCCTTGAACCGGCTGATAACCGCCGACTGATGAGCCTGTGCGGTCCATTTGACGACAACGTGAAACAGCTTGAGCGTCGTCTGGGCATTGAGATCAACCGTCGCGACAATAACTTTAAGCTGGTTGGCCGCGCGCTCTGCGTTAACGCCGCCGAAGATATTCTGCGTACGCTCTATGTCGATACCGCGCCGGTACGCGGTACCATCCCGGATATCGATCCAGAACAGATTCATCTGGCGATTAAAGAGAGCCGCGTGCTGGAGCAAACCGCCGACAGCGTGCCGGACTACGGCAAGGCCGTCCATATCCAGACCAAGCGCGGCGTAATCAAGCCGCGTACGCCGAATCAGGCGCAGTACATCGCCAATATCCTCGACCACGACATCACCTTCGGCATCGGGCCGGCCGGTACGGGTAAAACCTACCTTGCTGTCGCCGCAGCGGTGGATGCTCTGGAGCGTCAGGAGATTCGTCGTATCCTGCTGACGCGTCCAGCGGTGGAAGCGGGCGAAAAGCTCGGCTTCCTGCCAGGCGATCTGAGCCAGAAGGTCGATCCTTACCTGCGTCCGCTCTATGACGCGCTGTTCGAAATGCTGGGCTTCGAGCGCGTCGAGAAGCTGATGGAGCGCAACGTGATTGAAGTGGCGCCGCTTGCCTATATGCGCGGCCGCACGCTGAACGACGCCTTTATCATTCTTGATGAAAGCCAGAACACCACCATCGAACAGATGAAGATGTTCCTGACGCGTATCGGCTTCAACTCCAAAGCGGTCATCACCGGCGACGTCACGCAGATTGACCTGCCGCGCAGCACCAAATCGGGCCTGCGCCACGCTATTGAAGTGCTCTCCGAAGTCGAGGAGCTGAGCTTCAACTTCTTCCAGAGCGAAGACGTGGTGCGTCACCCGGTGGTAGCGCGCATCGTAACCGCCTATGAAGCCTGGGAAGAAGCGGACCAGAAACGCCGCGACAGACTGGCGGAAGAGCGGAAACGCGAAGCGCTGGCGGCGCAGAGCGAGGCGCAGGAGAGTAAATGAGCGCGGTAATTCTTGACCTGCAGCTCGCCTGCGAACAGACCGGCGGCCTGCCTGACGAGGCCGCTTTCCAGCGCTGGCTGGAAGCGGCGGTTACCCCTTTTCAGCCAGAAAGCGAAGTCACTATTCGTCTGGTGGACGAGGCGGAGAGCCATGAGCTTAATCTGACTTATCGCGGCAAAGACAAGCCGACCAACGTTCTCTCTTTTCCCTTTGAAGCGCCGCCGGGCATTGAGCTGCCGCTGCTGGGCGACCTGATCATTTGTCGTCAGGTAGTGGAGCAAGAAGCGGAAGAGCAAGGGAAAAGCGTCGAGGCTCACTGGGCGCATATGGTGGTACACGGCACGCTGCATCTGCTCGGTTACGACCATATCGAAGATGACGAAGCCGAAGAGATGGAAGCACTGGAGACAGAGATAATGCTTGCTCTTGGTTATCCCGATCCGTACATTTCGGAAAAAGAAGACGCCTGAGCCGCTGGCTCAGATTACCCGGCTGTCGGCAAGCACGCCGACAGCAACCCACCTCACCAGAGAGATCTGTAAAAAAACGCCATGAGCGACGACCATTCTCAAAACAGCGATGCACCCAGTAGTAAAAAGGGATTTTTTTCCCTGCTTATCAACCAACTTTTTCACGGCGAACCGCAAAACCGTGATGAACTACTGGAGCTGATCCGCGACTCCGAGCAAAAAGAGCTGATTGACGAAGATACCCGCGACATGCTCGAAGGGGTGCTGGATATTGCAGAGCAGCGCGTGCGCGACATCATGATCCCGCGTTCGCAAATGATTACCCTGAAGCGCAACCAGTCGCTGGATGAGTGCCTTGACGTGATTATCGAGTCTGCGCATTCGCGTTTCCCGGTTATCAGCGAAGACAAAGACCATGTTGAAGGCATTTTGATGGCGAAAGATTTGCTGCCGTTTATGAGCAGCGAATCAGAGCCGTTCAGCATGGAAAAAGTGCTGCGCCCGGCGGTTGTAGTACCGGAGAGCAAACGCGTCGATCGCATGCTGAAAGAGTTTCGTTCTCAGCGCTACCATATGGCGATCGTTATCGACGAATTCGGCGGCGTTTCCGGCCTGGTCACTATCGAGGATATCCTTGAGCTGATCGTCGGCGAGATCGAAGATGAGTATGATGACGAAGAAGATCGCGATATCCGTCAGCTGAACCGCCAGACCTATACGGTACGCGCCCTGACCCCGATTGAAGATTTCAACGAGGTGTTTGGCACGCAGTTCAGCGATGAAGAAGTGGACACGATTGGCGGACTGGTCATGCAGGGATTTGGCCATCTTCCCGGACGGGGAGAGAGCATTGACATCGACGGCTATCATTTCAAGGTCGCCATGTCCGACAGCCGTCGCATCATCCAGGTGCATGTAAAAATTCCGGAAAACTCGCCGCTACCCCAACTGGATGACGAATAACTCTATGTCTCTGGCCTCACTTTACCCGCGCCAGCGGGTACGTTTGTTGCTGGCATTGTTAACGGGTGCCCTCGGCACCCTCGCCTTCTCTCCTTATGACTTCTGGCCCGCCGCGCTGCTGTCGCTATGCGGCCTGCAGCTGCTGACGCTGGATCGTCGCAACGGTCAGGCCACCGCCATCGGTTTCGCCTGGGGCTTCGGCCTGTTCGGCAGCGGCGTAAACTGGGTCTACGTCAGCATCGCCACTTTTGGCGGCATGCCTGGCCCGGTCAACGTATTCCTGGTGATCCTGCTGGCGGCCTATCTGTCGCTCTATCCGGCGCTGTTCGCCAGCGTGCTTAACCGTTTCTGGCCGCGCGCCACGCTGTGGCGCCTGGCGCTGGCGGCGCCCGCGCTGTGGCAACTCAGCGAGTTTCTGCGCGGCTGGGTATTGACCGGCTTTCCCTGGCTGCAGTTCGGCTACAGTCAGATCGACGGCCCGCTGAAAGGCTTAGCGCCGCTGGCGGGGGTGGAAACGCTGACCTTCCTGCTGATGGCGATTTGCGGCCTGCTGGCTTACGCTATTCGCCAGCGCAATGCAAAGAGCGCCATCGCCGCGCTGCTGCTGCTGGCGCTGCCCTGGCCGCTGCGTTATATCCACTGGACCCAGCCACAACCGGCGCGCAGCGTCGAGGTCGCGCTGGTACAGGGCAATATTCCGCAGTCGATGAAGTGGGATCCGCAGGAGCTGCTTAACACGCTGCGTGCCTATAACGGCCTGAGCCAGCCGCTGATGGGCAAAGCGCCGTTGATTATCTGGCCAGAGTCGGCGATTACCGATCTGGAAAGCAACCAGCAGCCATTTTTACGTTCGCTGGATGAGGAGCTGCGCGAGCGCGGCAGCTCACTCATTACCGGTATTGTCGATTCCCGGCTGGAGCAGAATCGCTATCACGACTACAACTCGGTTATCGTGCTGGGCGGCGAGACGCCTTACAGCTATCAGAGCAAGAATCGCTACCAGAAAAACCACCTGGTGCCTTTCGGCGAGTTTGTGCCGCTGGAGAGCCTGCTGCGTCCGCTGGCGCCCTTCTTCGATCTGCCGATGTCCTCATTCAGCCGCGGCGACTATCTGCAGCGGCAGCTGAGGGCGGCGGGTTACAACCTCACCAGCGCCATCTGTTATGAAATCGTGCTGGGCGAGCAGGTGCGCGCCAACTTCCATCCCGATACCGATTTCCTGCTGACCGTCTCCAACGACGCCTGGTTCGGTCACTCTATCGGTCCCTGGCAGCACTTTCAGATGGCGCGGATGCGCGCGCTCGAACTGGGCCGCCCGCTGCTGCGCAGCACCAATAACGGCGTCACCGCCGTGGTGAACGCGCAGGGCGAGGTTGAAAAAATCCTGCCGCAGTTTATTCGCGGCGTCCTGCTGGATAAGGTGACGCCGACCACTGGCGAAACCCCTTACGCCCATGCTGGTCTCTGGCCGGTCTGGTTGCTGACGCTGTGCGCCGCGCTGCTGGCGCTGTGGCGCCGCAAAGCCTGACCTGCCGTAATGGCGGCGAGCGCCCCCTCTCGCCGCCCTCCTCTCCTCTGTTTTCCGCTTGTTTTACGCCCTCATCCCCGATTTTCTGCTGCGCCTGTTAACTGGCACGATGCTTGCTATCAGTAACACAGGTTTCCTGTAAGCCAGGCTGACAGACGGATTAAACGCGCCGTTCTGCACCATTAAAAGGCAGCGTGACGCACCTTTAGCGCGCAACGTCAGAAATACGCCTCAAATTGGTGCGGAACACTTCGCAAAAAAAGAAACTTTTTCGTTTCATAACGTTAACAATCCGCTATGTTAGTGAATATTCTTAGCGCGCTGAAGCGGTGAGATAACAAAAAAAGCAGCAGGAAATACACACAACATCACACATCTGCGCAGTTTATATTCTGCGCAATATCTCTTGAAGGAGTTGGACCATGCAGATACGCAAAGTGGCACTATCACTTTTGCTGGCAGGCGTAGCAGCAGCGGGAGCGGCCCAGGCGGAAGATCTCAGCGGCACCCTGAAGAAAATCAGCGACAGTGGCGTCATCGTCGTGGGGCATCGTGAGTCATCTGTTCCTTTTTCTTATTATGACAACCAGCAAAAAGTTGTGGGCTATTCGCAGGCTTACTCCAACGCCATCGTGGACGCCATTAAAGCGAAGCTGAACAAGCCGGATCTGCAGGTCAAGATGATCCCCGTCACGTCGCAAAACCGTATTCCGCTGCTGCAGAACGGTACCTACGACTTTGAGTGCGGTTCCACCACCAACAACCTTGAGCGCCAGAAACAGGCGGCGTTCTCCGACACCATTTTTGTTATCGGTACGCGTCTGCTGGTGAAAAAAGGCGGCGACATTAAAGATTTCGACGATCTGAAAGGCAAAACCGTTGTTGTCACTTCCGGTACCACGTCAGAAGTGCTGCTGCATAAGCTGAACGACGAGAAAAAGATGGATATGCGCATTATCAGCGCTAAAGACCATGGCGACTCGTTCCGCACGCTGGAAACCGGCCGCGCCGTCGCCTTTATGATGGATGACGCGCTGCTGGCAGGTGAACGCGCCAAAGCGAAGAAACCAGACAACTGGGAGATCGTTGGCACGCCGCAGTCGAAAGAAGCCTATGGCTGTATGCTGCGTAAAGATGACGCCTCATTCAAAACGCTGGTAGACGACACCATCGCTAAAGCGCAGACCTCAGGCGAAGCCGCGAAGTGGTTCGATACCTGGTTCAAGCAGCCGATCCCGCCGAAGAATCTGAACCTGAACTTCGATCTCTCTGCGGATATGCAGACGCTGTTTAAGACGCCGAACGACAAAGCACTTAACTAACAACGACAACAAGGGCGGCCTCGCTGCCCTCTCGATTGCTGAAAACCCGGCGCGGACAGACAAGCTGCTCAGGTCGTTCCCCTGAAGCAGGTCATACAGACGCCGTTCATCAATCTTCAGGGTAGCTTAGCTACCCTTTTTTACCGGAGCTCGTTATGGGTATCGACTGGAACTGGGGCATTTTTCTCGAACAGGCCCCGTTCGGCAACACGACCTACCTTGGCTGGCTGTGGTCCGGATTTCAGGTGACCGTTGCGGTCTCCTGCTGCGCCTGGATTATCGCCTTTCTTGTAGGATCCTTATTCGGCATTTTGCGTACCGTACCTAACCGTCTGCTTTCGACGATCGGCACCTGTTACGTGGAGCTGTTCCGCAACATTCCGCTGATCGTGCAGTTCTTCTTCTGGTATCTGGTGGCGCCGGAGCTGGTGGGAGAAAAGCTTGGCATGTGGTTTAAATCGGAGCTGGATCCCAATATCCAGTTCTTCACCGCGTCCGTGATCTGTCTCGGCCTGTTTACCGCCGCACGCGTCTGCGAGCAGGTGCGCGCCGCGATCAACTCGCTGCCGCGCGGGCAGAAGAATGCGGGCCTGGCGATGGGCCTGACCCTGCCGCAAACCTATCGCTACGTGCTGCTGCCCAATGCCTACCGCGTGATTGTGCCGCCGATGACCTCGGAAATGCTCAACCTGGTGAAAAACTCCGCTATCGCCTCGACGATTGGGCTGGTGGATATGGCGGCGCAGGCGGGCAAGCTGCTCGACTACTCCGCCCACGCCTACGAGTCCTTTACCGCGATTACGCTGGCCTATATCGCCATTAACCTGGTGATCATGATGATTATGAGTCTGGTGGAGCGCAAGGTGCGCCTGCCGGGTAATCTGGGAGGCAAATAATGTACGCGTTTGACTGGAGTTCTATTCCTCCCAGCCTGCCCTATCTGCTTAACGGCATGGTGATTACGCTCAAGATCACCGTGACCGCGGTGGTGTTCGGCATTATCTGGGGCACGCTGCTGGCGGTGATGCGTCTGTCAACCTTTAAGCCGATCAGCTGGTTCGCCCGGATTTATGTGAACCTGTTCCGCTCCGTCCCGCTGGTGATGGTGCTGCTGTGGTTCTATCTGGTGGTGCCGAGCTTCCTGCAGCAGGTGCTGGGGCTATCGCCTAAGACAGATATCCGCCTGATTTCAGCGATGATCGCCTTTTCGCTGTTCGAAGCGGCCTACTACTCGGAGATTATTCGCGCCGGTATTCAGAGTATCGCGCGCGGACAGTCCAACGCCGCGCTGGCGCTGGGTATGACGCACTGGCAGTCGATGCAGCTGATTATTCTGCCGCAGGCGTTCCGCGCCATGGTGCCGCTGCTGCTGACGCAGGGCATCGTGCTGTTTCAGGATACCTCGCTGGTTTACGTGCTGAGCCTGGCTGACTTCTTCCGCACCGCGTCGACTATCGGCGAGCGTGACGGCACCCAGGTGGAAATGGTTCTCTTTGCCGGTCTGGTCTATTTCGCGATCAGCCTGAGCGCTTCGCTGTTGGTCAGCTATCTAAAAAGAAAAAGGACGGTTTAAATGATTAACCTGAAAAACGTTTCTAAGTGGTATGGTCACTTTCAGGTGCTGACCGACTGCACGACCGAAGTCCAGAAAGGGGAAGTGGTCGTGGTGTGCGGGCCGTCAGGCTCGGGCAAATCGACCCTGATTAAAACCGTTAACGGACTGGAGCCGATTCAGCAGGGCACCATTCTGGTGAACGGCACTGAAGTGAACAATAAAAAAACCAACCTTGCGCAGCTGCGCAGCAAAGTCGGCATGGTCTTCCAGCATTTCGAGCTGTTCCCGCACCTCAGCATTATCGATAACCTGGTGCTGGCGCAGGTAAAAGTGCTGAAGCGCGACAAAGCCGCCGCGCGGGAAAAAGGCCTGAAGCTGCTCAATCGCGTGGGGCTTTCCGCCCATGCGCAGAAGTTTCCCGGCCAGCTGTCGGGCGGCCAGCAGCAGCGCGTCGCCATTGCGCGCGCGCTCTGTATGGACCCTATTGCTATGCTGTTCGACGAACCGACCTCGGCGCTCGATCCGGAAATGATCAATGAAGTGCTCGACGTGATGGTGGAGCTGGCGCAGGAAGGGATGACGATGATGGTGGTAACGCACGAAATGGGCTTTGCCCGCAAAGTGGCGAACCGCGTTATCTTTATGGATGAAGGAAAGATTATTGAAGACACGCGTAAAGATGACTTCTTCAATAATCCGCAGTCAGATCGCGCGAAAGAGTTCCTGGCGAAGATTCTGCACTAAAGGTTAGCCTGGCCTTGTAGCTCCGTGATCATGCGGGTGACATGGTCCGATCGCAAAAACGCAAAAAATGGCCTCCCAGCCCGCTCGTCCCGCGCCATCCTTGTCGCGGGACGCTTTGCTCTTCGACCCATGCCACCCGCTGTTCAACGCTCCTCAGCGGTCTGAGAGTGTGCCCAGCCTTAGGGTTCAAACGGCTGACGCTGAAACTGATCGTGACCGCACTCAGGGCAGCGCGTTAAGGTCTCCGGCGTGTAAATAGCGCGCGTGAAGTGACACTTCTCGCATACCAGATTGCCCAGTCCTACCACCTCGCCGCTCTGATAAACGCCGTGATGATGCAGGTCCTGAAAGACCTCGCGCCACTCCAGCTGACTTTTGTCGGTAATGTCCGCCAGCTCTTTCCACAAACTCTCGCGGATAACGCGCATAAACAGTGAATCATTAACCTTCTCTGGCTGATGGACCTCCTGATAGCTGCGTGCAAACTCCTCTAAATCGCGTCGAACCGCCGCCAGCGCCTGATCGATTTCGCCCGTCGTTGCGGACTCGCTGGCCATCAACTGCTGACGTCGCGATGACACCAGCGCGTCGATATCCCGATCGCCCTGACGCAAACGCTCCGTCAGCGCAGCCAGGGATTCACGGTAAATTTGCGCCACTTTGTTCATTTTATTCTCCTTTCTGCGCGGGTAAGCCAGCTTTAAGTTTAGCCGCTTTGCGCCGGTTGCCGTGTTGTTTAGGAAAGCGGATCGGAATATGTCGGGAGGATGCGGCCTTCCGCGAGAAATCGCCGCAACAGGGCGGTGAAGTGTTGTTGACCGGCAGTCATATGGGTATGCTATGCGGATCTTAAAGTAAGCTAAGCGTTATTCATTAAGGACCACAGGCTGCCATGCAAGAGCAATACCGCCCGGAAGAGATAGAATCCCGCGTCCAGCAACACTGGGACGAAAACCAAACGTTCAAAGTGACCGAAGATGAGAGCAAAGAGAAATATTACTGCCTCTCCATGCTGCCCTATCCTTCCGGCCGCCTACATATGGGCCACGTGCGTAACTACACCATCGGTGATGTGATCGCTCGTTACCAGCGTATGCTTGGCAAAAACGTACTGCAGCCGATTGGCTGGGATGCGTTCGGCCTGCCAGCGGAAGGCGCGGCGGTAAAAAACAACACCGCTCCTGCGCCCTGGACTTACGACAATATCGAATATATGAAGAACCAGCTTAAACTGCTGGGTTTTGGCTATGACTGGAGCCGCGAGCTGGCGACCTGTAAGCCGGAATACTACCGCTGGGAACAGTGGTTCTTCACCAAACTGTATGAAAAAGGCCTGGTTTACAAAAAAACCTCGGCGGTGAACTGGTGCCCGAACGATCAGACGGTGCTGGCGAACGAACAGGTTATTGACGGCTGCTGCTGGCGTTGCGACACCAAAGTCGAGCGTAAAGAGATCCCGCAGTGGTTCGTGAAAATCACCGACTATGCCGATGAACTGCTCAACGACCTCGATACGCTGGAAGAGTGGCCGGAGCAGGTCAAAACCATGCAGCGCAACTGGATTGGCCGCTCTGAAGGCGTGGAGATCACCTTCGACGTCGCCGACAGCGAAGAGAAAGTGACCGTCTACACGACGCGTCCGGATACCTTCCTCGGCGCGACCTATGTCGCAGTCGCCGCGGGCCATCCGCTGGCGCTGCAGGCCGCCATGGGTAACCCGGTGCTGGCTGACTTTATCGCCGAGTGCCGCAACACCAAAGTGGCCGAAGCCGATATGGCGACGATGGAGAAAAAAGGCATGGCGACCGGTCTGTTCGCCATCCATCCGCTGACCGGCGACAACGTGCCGGTCTGGGTCGCTAACTTCGTCCTGATGGAGTACGGCACCGGCGCCGTTATGGCGGTACCGGCGCACGATCAGCGTGACTGGGAATTCGCCACCAAATACGATCTGCCGATTAAGCCGGTGGTACTGAACCTGGACGGCAGCGAGCCGGACGTCAGCGCCGCCGCCATGACTGAAAAAGGCACTCTGTTCAATTCTGGCGAATTCAGCGGTCTGAGCCACGAAGCGGGCTTCAACGCCATCGCCGATGCGCTGGCCGCTAAAGGCGTCGGCGTACGCAAGGTTAACTATCGTCTGCGCGACTGGGGCGTATCCCGTCAGCGCTACTGGGGCGCACCGATTCCAATGGTGACCCTGGAAGATGGCACCGTTATGCCGACGCCGGAAGATCAGCTGCCGGTGATCCTGCCGGAAGATGTGGTGATGGACGGCATTACCAGCCCGATCAAAGCTGACCCGGAGTGGGCGAAAACCACGGTGAACGGCCAGCCTGCGCTGCGTGAAACCGACACCTTCGACACCTTTATGGAGTCCTCCTGGTACTACGCGCGTTACACCTGCGCCAACTATGATGAAGGCATGCTGGACCCGGCTGCGGCCAACTACTGGCTGCCGGTGGATCAGTATGTAGGCGGTATTGAACACGCCATCATGCACCTGATGTACTTCCGCTTCTATCATAAGCTGCTGCGCGACGCGGGCCTGGTGAACTCCAGTGAACCGGCGAAGCGCCTGCTGTGTCAGGGCATGGTGCTGGCAGATGCGTTCTACTACCTCGGCGCTAACGGCGAGCGCAACTGGGTTTCTCCGGTTGACGTCACCGTTGAGCGCGATGAGAAAGGCCGCATCGTTAAAGCGACCGACACTCAGGGCCGCGAAGTGATTTACGCCGGCATGAGCAAAATGTCGAAGTCGAAAAACAACGGCATCGATCCGCAGCTGATGGTTGAGCGCTACGGCGCAGATACCGTCCGTCTGTTTATGATGTTCGCTTCACCGGCGGAAATGACGCTGGAGTGGCAGGAGTCAGGCGTTGAAGGCGCTAACCGCTTCCTGAAGCGCGTGTGGAAACTTGCTTATGAGCACACGGCGAAAGGCGCAACGGTCGCGCTGGATCTCAGCAGCCTGAATGACGAGCAGAAAGCGCTGCGTCGCGATCTGCACAAGACCATCGCCAAAGTCTCCGATGACATCGGCCGTCGTCAGACCTTTAACACCGCTATCGCGGCGATTATGGAACTGATGAACAAGCTGGCACGTGCGCCGCAGGAGAGCGAGCAGGATCGCGCGCTGATGCAGGAAGCGCTGCTGGCCGTTGTTCGTATGCTCTATCCGTTCACTCCGCACGCCAGCTATGTGCTGTGGCAGGAGCTGGGCGGCGAAGGCAGCGTGGATAACGCCGTCTGGCCTGTAGCAGACGAAGCAGCGATGGTTGAAGAGTCGCTGCTGGTGGTTGTACAGGTAAACGGTAAAGTCCGTGGTAAAATTACCGTGGCCGCCGATGCGACGCAGGAGCAGGTTCAGGCGCGCGCTGCCCAGGAGCACCTGGTCGCGAAGTACCTTGACGGCGTCACCATTCGCAAAGTGATTTATGTACCCGGCAAACTGCTTAACCTGGTCGTAGGTTAAGTTCAGGAGGAACTGTGCGACATCTGATTATCAGGCTGTTTGTCCTGCTGGCGGTGATGATTACCGCCGGCTGTGGTTTTCATCCGCGCGGCACCACCCAGGTGCCGACCGAGCTGAAAACGCTGATCCTGGACAGCGGCGACCCTTACGGTCCGCTGGCTCGTACGGTGCGTCAGCAGTTGCGTATCAACAACGTCACTATTGTTGAGGATACGAAACAGAACCGTACCGACATCCCTACGCTGCGCCTTGGCGCGGAAACGCAGGGCCGCGATACCGCTTCGGTGTTTATCAGCGGTACGACGGCGGAATACTCGCTGATGATGAACGTGTCGGCGCAGGTTCTGCTGCCAGGCAAAGGCATCTATCCGATCAGCACCACGGTTTATCGTTCGTTCTTTGATAACCCGAACGCGGCGCTGGCGAAAGATGCCGAGCAGGACATGATCGTGCAGGAGATGCGTCAGCGCGCCGCAGAGCAGCTGGTACGTAAACTGCTGACAGTGCACGCCGCGCAGATGAACCATAAAGATACGCTGCCTGCGTCAGCCAGCGAACCTGCGGTGCCCGCGCCAGCGTCCTCCTCTTCCGCTACCAGTACGCAATGATCAGGATCTATCCTGAGCAACTTGGCGCGCAGCTCCGCGAGGGGCTGCGCGCTTGCTATTTGTTAGCCGGAAACGAGCCGCTGCTGGTGCAGGAGAGCGCCGACGCGATACGCGCCGCCGCAATCGCGCAGGGATTCGAAGAGCATTTCAGTTTTACGCTTGATGCCCAGACCGACTGGGAAAGCCTCTTTGCCAGCTGTCAGGCGCTGAGTCTTTTTGCTCAACGTCAGACGCTGACGCTGCTCTTCCCGGAAAACGGCCCCAACGCCGCTATGGCTGAACAGCTAAATAAGCTGGCGAGCCTTCTGCACAGCGATATCTTGCTGGTCTGCCGCCTGGCGAAGCTGACGAAAGCCCAGGAGAACAGCGCCTGGTTTAAGGCACTCTCCGCACATGGCGTGCTGGTGCCGTGTCAGACGCCGGAGCAGGCACAGCTGCCGCGCTGGGTGGCGGCGCGCGCCAGAAGCATGAAGCTTTCGGTAGACGACGCGGCGATCCAGCTGCTCTGCTACTGCTATGAAGGCAATCTGCTGGCGCTGGCGCAGGCGCTGGAACGTTTATCGCTGCTCTGGCCCGACGGCAAGCTTACGCTGCCACGCGTCGAAGAAGCCGTAAGCGACGCGGCGCACTTTACCCCGTTTCACTGGGTGGATGCGCTGCTGGCGGGCAAAAGCAAGCGCGCGCTGCATATTCTGCATCAGCTGGAAAAAGAGGATAGCGAGCCGGTTATCCTGCTGCGCACGCTGCAGCGCGATATCATGACGCTACTGCACCTGCAGCGCCATCAGGCACAGCAGCCGCTGCGCGCGTTAATGGACCAGCAGCGCATCTGGCAGAACCGCCGCGCGCTCTTTACCGAGGCGCTGCAGCGCCTGGACGGCGCACGCCTGCAGCGCGCGATTCGCCTGCTGGCGCAAATTGAATTAACCTTAAAGCAGGATTATGGACAGCGCATCTGGCCGCAGCTGGAGACGCTGTCGCTGCTGCTCTGTCATCGCCACTTCCCTGAGAGCTTCGCCAGTGTCTGAACTACACGCCCTGTTCGGCGGCACCTTCGATCCGGTGCACTTCGGCCACTTACGGCCGGTAGAAGCGCTGGCGCAGCAAACCGGGCTGGCGCGCGTGCTGCTGCTGCCGAACAACGTGCCGCCGCACCGCCCGCAGCCGGAAGCGAGCGCGGCGCAGCGCGTCGACATGTTGCGCTGCGCCATTCGCGACAGGCCGCTGTTCGATATCGATACCCGCGAACTGATGCGCGATACGCCCTCCTGGACAGTGGCAACGCTGGAGGCGCTGCGTGCTGAACGCGGGCCGCAGCAGCCGCTGGGATTTATTATTGGTCAGGACTCGCTGCTGAATCTCTCAGGCTGGCACCGCTGGCAGGATTTACTGTCGCTTTGTCATCTGCTGGTGTGCAAGCGTCCGGGCTATCCGGCTGAGATGGCGTCACCGGAAATGCAGCGCTGGCTTGATACGCATCTGGCGAGCGAAACAGCACAGCTGCATCAGCAGCCTGCGGGCTTTATCTGGCTGGCCGATACGCCGCTGGTCGATATCTCCGCCACGGAAATTCGTCAGCGACGCCGCCAGGGCTTGTCCTGCGATCAACTGTTGCCCGCATCCGTTATCGACTATATCGATCGCGCAGGCCTCTATCTCAAATAACCTTAAACCGGGCATATATTGCTCGGGCAAAGGCATGCTATACTGCGCGGCTTAATTTTTTGGCTGCCTTATCGGGGCCAGCAGCCGGCCCGCTACTATCCGTATTAAAGGGGAACCTTTTGCAAGGCAAAGCACTCCAAGAGTTCGTTATTGATAAGATTGATGATCTTAAAGGTCAGGACATCGTCGCACTCAACGTTCAGGGTAAATCCAGCATCACCGACTGCATGATCATCTGCACCGGCACCTCGACGCGTCATGTCTCTTCGATCGCCGATCATGTGGTGCAGGAATCGCGCGCCGCAGGCTTGATCCCGCTCGGCGTAGAAGGCAAAAATGCCGCTGACTGGGTGGTGGTCGATCTGGGCGACGTCATTGTGCACGTTATGCAGGAAGAGAGCCGCCAGCTTTATGAGCTGGAAAAACTCTGGAGCTGACGCGTGAAACTGCAGCTTGTGGCCGTTGGCACTAAGATGCCCGACTGGGTGCAAACCGGCTTCACTGAATATCTGCGTCGTTTTCCCAAAGATATGCCGCTGGAGCTGGTAGAAGTTCCTGCGGGAAAACGCGGTAAAAACGCCGATATCAAGCGCATCCTGGAAAAAGAAGGCGAGGCGATGCTGGCCGCAACCGGCAAGGGCAACCGCATCGTCACGCTGGATATCCCAGGTCAGCCGTGGGAAACGCCCCAGCTCGCTCAGCAGCTGGAGCGCTGGAAACAGGACGGCCGCGACGTTAGCCTGTTGATTGGCGGCCCGGAAGGGTTATCGCCCGCCTGCAAAGCCGCAGCAGAGCAGAGCTGGTCGCTTTCTGCGTTGACGCTGCCTCATCCGCTGGTGCGCGTGCTGGTCGCCGAAAGCCTTTATCGCGCCTGGAGCATCACCGCCAATCATCCTTATCATCGTGAATAAACGGTAAGGCAAACCCCGACATTTTAAGTAGCGGATGAAATTACAAAGCAACGCCTTTCGCGATTACAGTGCCGAACAGAAACTTTTTGTCCGTCGGGCATTAATTGCGTTCTTCGGAATTCTGGTGCTTT
>NZ_DJDN01000045.1:18024-18486 GCF_002431095.1 Pantoea sp. UBA5923
GGAATTCTGGTGCTTTCCAGCGTGCTGGTGGTCAATCTTTACCACCTGCAGATTCTGCGCTTTGAAGATTACAGTACCCGCTCTAACGAAAACCGTATCAAGCTGGTGCCGGTGGCGCCAAGCCGCGGCATTATCTACGACCGCAACGGCACCGCCCTGGCGCTTAACCGCACCATCTATCAGGCGGAGCTGGTGCCGGAGAAAGTCGATAATCTCAAGCAAACGCTGCAGGATCTGCGCCCGGTGCTTGATATTACCGACGAAGATCTCGACGCCTTTGATAAAGAGCGCAAGCGCTCGCGTCGCTTTACCTCTATTCCCGTCAAAGTCGGCCTTAACGATGTGCAGGTGGCGCGCTTCGCCGTCAACCAGTACCGTTTCCCCGGCGTCGAGGTGAAAGGCTATCAGCGTCGCTATTACCCCTACGGCCCTACCCTGACCCACGTTGTCGGCTACGTCTCC
>NZ_DJDN01000037.1:0-11960 GCF_002431095.1 Pantoea sp. UBA5923
TCAAAATCCGCGAGTGGATTATCGCCAGCATTCCGCTGCCGCTGCGCGCCGGGATTGCGGCGGGCATCGGGCTGTTCCTCGCGCTTATCGCGCTGGAAGGCGCGGGCATCGTGGTGGATAATCCGGCGACCCTGGTCGGCCTGGGCGATCTGACGAAGCCGGGCCCGCTGCTGGCGCTGCTTGGCTTTATCGTGATTGTAGTGCTGGAGGCGCGTCGCGTTACTGGCGCGGTGCTGATCGGCATTCTGCTGATTACCTTTATTTCGATGGGTATCGGTCTGTCGCCTTTCGCCGGCGTCTTCTCCGCGCCGCCCTCCATCGCGCCGACCTTTATGCAGCTGGATATCGCCGGGGCGTTTAACGTCGGTCTGGTCAGCGTGATTTTCGCCTTTCTGTTTGTCGACGTGTTTGACAATACCGGTACGCTGCTGGGCGTGACCAAACGCGCTGGCCTGGCGGACGAGCAGGGCAATATCCCGAAAATGGGCCGCGCGCTGGTGGCTGACAGCGCCGCAGCGCTGTTTGGTTCGCTGCTCGGTACCTCCACCACGACCAGTTACGTGGAGTCCGCGGCTGGCGTGAGCGCAGGCGGACGCACCGGCTTAACGGCGGTTGTGGTCGCTATTCTGTTCCTGCTGGCGCTTTTCTTCTCGCCGCTGGCGGGCAGCGTGCCGGTCTATGCGACAGCGCCCGCGCTGCTGTTTGTGGCGGTGCTAATGGCGTCCGGCCTGGCGGAGATCGACTGGAAAGACGTCACGACGGCGGCGCCGGTGACCGTAACCGCGCTGACGATGCCGCTGACGTACTCTATTGCTAACGGCATCGCCTTTGGCTTTATCACCTGGACGGTGATAAAAATGCTGAGCGGTCGCTTCAAAGAGGTGAACGCGGCGCTGGTGATCCTCTCTTTGCTGTTCGTTATCAAGCTGGGCTGGCTCAGCGCCTGATTGCAGTAGCCGCGTCTGCGACAAGCGGGCGCGGTAATGTTCCATCCTCCTTTAGTGCGCGGACAGCGGCTTGCGCCCGCCGCGCATTTTTCTTCCGCTTCATTGATATCAATTTGCGTAGTCGCTTCCAGAGCGCGCCAGAAAGGGTGTTAATTATCCTGAGGCAGAGCTACCCTGCCAGCGCTGAATCGAGGCGCGAATCGCTCGCTATTTTTGACTGAGTTAGCGGAACAGGGAATGTTTACTGGTCGGCTATCTGGTTAAATACCCAACAGCAAGGGGAAGCGCCCGCGGCATTCTGGAAGAGATAACAAGGAGAGGAGAGAACATCATGGAATTCCCGTTAAGCCAGCTTCCGCACACTTTTCCCCGGCCTCTTATCCCTCTTCCACAGCCAGGAGAAAACCCTATGGAGCGACTGACCCAACGTGTCGAGCGGCTTGAGCTGGATACACACCAGATAAAATCCGACCTGGCGGTACTGACCGAACGCTCGCAGAATTTTGCCACCAGAACGGATGTGGAAGTTCTGCATACCGAACAGCTTAAGCTGCGCTGTGAAATGCATGAAGGCTTCGCCCAGACGGCAGTGCAGTTTGCCCGTATTGATGAGAAATTTGCCCGTATTGATGAGAAGTTTGTGCGGATTGATGAAAGGTTCGAGCGAATCGATGAAAGATTTGGGCAAATTGATGTGAAGCTTGAGCGAATGGATAAAAGGTTCGAACGAATGGACGAGAAGTTTGAACGAATTGATATGAAGTTTGAGCGCGTGGATGAAAAGTTCGATCGTCTCAACGACCGCATTACCTGGACACTGATGGTGCCAGCTATATTAGCCGTGCTCGGCTGGTTGGTTAAAGAAGTTCTGGTAAAGGTGTCATAACAGGGTTGAACAGCACGGGGCGTCCCCCGTGCTCTATTTGTTTTAGCGGAACGGCGGCTCGTTAAAGGTTCGCAGTTTACGTGAATGCAGCTTATCCCCTTCGGCGCGCAGCAGCTCTACCGCGCAAATACCGATCTGCAAATGCTCTGAAATCGCCCCTTCGTAAAAACGGTTCGCCTGGCCCGGCAGCTTAATTTCGCCGTGTAGCGGCTTGTCTGATACGCAGAGTAGCGTACCGTAAGGTACGCGGAACCGATAGCCCTGTGCGGCAATGGTGGCGCTCTCCATATCCACCGCCACTGCGCGGCTCAGGTTAAAGCGCAGCGCCGAAGCGGAGTAGCGCAGCTCCCAGTTGCGATCGTCCGTGGTGACGACGGTGCCGGTGCGCAGGCGCTGCTTGACCTCTTCTCCTGGCATATTGCTTACCGCTTTGGTGGCGTCATAGAGCGCGCGCTGGACTTCCGCAATGCTCGGAACGGGAATATCGGGCGGCAGTACGCTATCGAGCACGTGGTCGTCACGCAGATAGGCGTGCGCCAGCACATAATCGCCAATGCTCTGGCTTTCACGCAGACCACCGCAGTGGCCGATCATCAGCCAGGCGTGCGGCCGCATTACGGCCAGGTGATCGCAGATGGTTTTAGCATTTGACGGGCCGACGCCGATATTAACCAGCGTAATGCCGCGTCGGTTAGGGGAGGTGAGATGCCAGGCTGGCATCTGATGCTTTTTCCACGCCAGATCCAGCATCGCCGCGTCGCTGTCAGCCGTATCGGCGGTAATTATCGCGCCGCCCGCGCAGGCCAGACTGTCATAGTCGCTGGCGGGATCGCGCACCTGCTCCGTAGCCCAGCGCACAAACTCATCCACATAGCGCGTGTAGTTAGTAAACAGCACAAAAGGCTGGAAATGCTCGACCGAGGTACCGGTGTAGTGGCGCAGGCGCGCCAGCGAGAAGTCGGTGCGCAATGCGTCGAAGTGCGAGAGGGGAAAAATAGCGTCCGGATTAAACAGGCCGTCGGCGGTTTCATCGCCAATCTGCGACAGCTCGGTGGTGGGAAAATGGCGGGCGATGCTGGCGCTCATGGTGCGGTCCAGCGACAAATCGGAGCCATCAATCACGTAAGGATAAGGGATCTCCTGGCTGGACGGACCGACCTGAATCTCCACCTCATACTCTTTTTCCAGCATCGCCAGCTGTTCGCTGAGATAGTGGCGCAGCAGCGCCGGACGGGTGATGGTGGTGCTGTAGCTGCCGGTATGGGTAAAGCGGCCCCAGGCGCGCGTGCGGTTTTGCTGCGGGCCTTCGCCGCGCCAGGTGATGCGCAGTTCAGGATAGACAAACAATCCCTGGCGACGCGCCTCCGCCTCAGGCAGCGTACCCTGTTCCGTATAGGTTTTTATCGCAGCGCGCAGCGCGTTCACCGCGCCTTCATACAGACGCTCCAGTTCATCCAGCGCCTGCTGGCGGGTAAGGCCGTTCCGTTGTGTAGGCATATGCTCTCCTGATAATAAGCGATCTTTCCCCACAGCTTAGCGGGTTTACCGCCGCCGCAAAGCAAGAATCTGTGATCGAACGCATTATGCACCAACAGGGTGCTGGCGTGTTGCCAATCCCCGCCTACGTTTAATGAATCAGAAGGTGACGTCGTGCGCTGTCGCTGGCGTTGCCACCTTCCTTTCGGCAAAACCTCGCGAGCTGTTTTTCTGGCGAGATTCTTGCTTGCAACAGATAGCGGCTTTTATCGCCGCGCATAGCTTCCTGAACCTGATAAACACCTTCACCACTCCTGCATCGTGGTCTGGCAAACGCAAACTAACTGTGTTGAGGATAGACAGCATGTCTCAGAAACTGATCAAGTTGTCATTAAACGTCGTGATTGCAGGCTGTTTCAGCGCTGCGCTCAGTGCGCAGGCAGATATAAAAATCGGCGTCGCCGGGCCGTTCTCCGGCCCCAACGCCACCTACGGCGCGCAGTACTGGAAAGGGGCGTCGCAGGCGGCGGAAGATATTAACGCGGCGGGGGGCGTTAACGGCGAGAAGATCGTGCTGGTGCAGGGCGACGACGCCTGCGAACCCAAACAGGCGGTTGCCGTGGCGAACCGCCTTGTCGATCAGGATAAGGTAATGGCGGTCGTCGGCCATTTCTGCTCTTCCAGCACCATGCCCGCATCGGAGGTCTATGACGACGCTGGCGTCCTGTCGATTACGCCAGGCTCCACCAACCCGCAAATTACCGAGCGCGGCATGAAAACCCTGTTCCGTATGTGCGGACGCGATGACCAGCAGGGAGCTATCGCCGCCAACTTTATGCTCGATAAGCTGAAGGCGAAAAAGGTCGCGGTGATCCACGATAAAGATACCTACGGTCAGGGGCTGGCGGACGCAACCAAAGCGGCGCTGGAGAAGCGCGGCGTGAAAGAGGTGATGTATGAGGGTCTGTCGCGCGGTGAAAAGGATTTTAATGCCCTGGTGACGAAGATCGCCCAGGCGAATCCCGATGTCGTCTATTTCGGCGGCTGCCATCCGGAAGCGGGCCCGCTGGTGCGCCAGATGCGCGAGCAGGGCGTAAAGGCTAACTTCTTCTCCGGCGACTGCATTGTCACGCAGGAACTGGTTACCGCAGCGGGTGGGCCGCAGTATACCAACGGCATCTATATGACCTTCGGCAATGACCCGCGCCAGATCCCCGACGGTAAAGCGGTGATTGATAAATTCCGCAAAGGCGGCTTCGAACCAGAAGGCTATACCCTCTACGCCTACGCCTCAATTCAGGCGCTGGCCGCCGCTTACCAGGGCGCCGGTAAAGATAACGCGAAGGCCAGCGAATGGCTGAAATCACACGATGTCCCCACCGTGATGGGTAAAAAAGCCTGGGACGGCAAGGGCGATTTAAAAGTGTCCGATTACGTCATCTATCAGTGGGACGATAAAGGCAAATACCACCAGCTGTAAGCCTGAGCCCGCCCTGCATGTCGCAGGGCGTTTCCTGTCCGGGCCGCCCGGTTGCGCGGCCCGCTTTGCGCAGAGACTTCGTTATGGACGCCTTCTTACTTCAGCAACTGATTAACGGGCTGACGCTGGGCGCAGTATATGGCCTGATCGCGATCGGCTACACCATGGTGTACGGCATTATCGGCATGATTAATTTCGCACACGGCGAGGTCTATATGATCTCCGCCTATCTCTGTGCTATTGGCCTGGCGCTGCTTTCGTTTTTCGGCGTGCACTCTTTCCCGCTGCTGATTTTCGGCACCTTGCTGTTCACCGTCGTGGTGACAGCGGTATACGGCTGGACCATTGAGCGCATCGCCTATCGGCCGCTGCGCCACTCGACGCGGCTGGCGCCGCTGATCTCCGCCATCGGCATGTCGCTGATTTTACAGAACTATGTCCAGCTGAGCCAGGGGCCCAATCAGCAGGGCGTGCCGACGCTGCTTACCGGCGTGCTGCGCGTCGAGTTTGACGGCGGGCTGGTGCAGATCACCTGGACTAAGCTCTTTATCCTCGCTGCCGCCTTCTGCGGCATGGCGCTGCTCACCTGGATTATTCAGTACACGCGCCTTGGCCGTATTTGTCGCGCGGTGCAGCAGGACCGACGAATGGCGGCGATCCTCGGCATTAATACCGATCGCGTGATATCGCTGGTCTTTGTGATCGGCGCGGCGATGGCTGGACTGGCAGGCGTGCTGGTCACGATGAACTACGGCACCTTCGATTTTTATGCCGGGTTTATCATCGGCATCAAAGCGTTTACCGCTGCGGTGCTGGGCGGCATCGGGTCGCTGCCCGGCGCTATGCTGGGCGGGCTGCTGCTCGGCGTGGCGGAAGCGCAGTTCGCCGGGCTGGTGAACTCCGATTACAAAGACGTTTTCTCATTTGCGCTGCTGGTGGTGATCCTTATCTTCCGCCCGCAGGGACTGCTTGGCCGTCCGCTGGTTGCGAAAGTGTGAGGGCGCAATGATGAATGACTCGGTAAATGTGCGCCATGCGCTGCGCGACACCCTGCTGGCCGGGCTGGTTGCGCTGGTGGTTTTCGGGCCGATTGTCGGCGTGGTGCTGAAGGGCTACGCCTTCGACCTGGCGCCAGCGCGCGTGGCGCTGCTGGTGGCTGTGGTTATGGCAGGACGGCTGCTGCTCAGCCTCTTTTTGCAAACCGGGCGCGGACGGGCGCTGCTGCGGCGCTTCGAGGGTGCGGACGACGGCGTTTACGTGCGCGAACCGGGCTACCGCTCGCGTCTGCGCTGGATCCTGCCGCTGCTGCTGGCAGTGGCGCTGCTGTTCCCCTTTCTCGCCAGCAAATATCTGCTGACCGTGGCGATCCTGGGGCTGATCTATGTGCTGCTGGGGCTGGGGCTGAATATTGTAGTGGGGCTGGCGGGACTGCTCGATCTCGGTTACGTGGCGTTTTACGCCATCGGCGCTTATGGGCTGGCGCTCGGCTATCAGTATCTCGGCCTCGGATTCTGGAGCATGCTGCCGCTGGCCGCGCTGCTGGCCGCCTTCGCCGGGGCGCTGCTTGGTTTTCCGGTGCTGCGCATGCACGGCGACTATCTTGCGATTGTTACGCTCGGTTTCGGCGAGATTATCCGCCTGGTGCTCACCAACTGGTTGAGCTTCACCGGCGGGCCAAACGGCGTTTCTGTGCCGTCGCCCACCTTTCTCGGGCTGGAGTTTGGCCGACGCGCCCGCGAAGGCGGCGTGCCTTTTCATGAGTTCTTCCACCTCGACTACAACCCCAATATGAAGTTTATCTTCCTCTATGTGGTGCTGATTCTGGTGGTGGCGCTGGTGTTGTTTATCAAACACCGGCTGACGCGCATGCCGGTCGGTCGCGCCTGGGAAGCATTGCGCGAAGATGAGATCGCCTGTCGCGCGATGGGGTTAAACCATGTGCTGGTAAAACTTTCAGCCTTTATGCTCGGCGCCTCGACGGCAGGCATCGCAGGCGTGTTTTTCGCCAGCTATCAGGGATTCGTCAATCCAACCTCGTTCACCTTCTTTGAGTCGGCGCTGATCCTCGCCATTGTGGTGCTGGGAGGAATGGGATCGACCCTCGGCGTCGTGCTGGCGGCCTTTGTGCTGACGGTCGCGCCGGAGCTGCTGCGCAGCTTCGCCGAATACCGAGTGCTGCTGTTCGGAATGCTGATGGTGGTGATGATGATCTGGCGGCCGCGCGGGCTGGTGCGCACCAGCCGCGTGGGGGTAATGCCGCGTAAAGGAGTCCGCCATGAGTGACGCTATTTTACAGGTCGATCATCTGATGATGCGCTTCGGCGGCATCAAGGCGCTTAACGACGTCAGCCTGCGCGTAGAGCGCGGCTCGGTCACCTCGCTTATCGGCCCCAACGGTGCGGGTAAAACCACGGTGTTTAACTGCCTGACCGGCTTCTACCGCGCCAGCGGCGGACGCATTCTGCTGAATGCGCAGGCGCGCAGCACCGATGTGATCCAAATCCTCGGACAAAAAATCCAGCCGCAGGACTGGCTGCGGCCGGCGCGGCTGGGATCGCGCCTCTGGTACAAAATGTTCGGCGGCGCGCACCTGGTAAATCGCGCTGGCCTGGCGCGCACCTTTCAGAATATCCGGCTGTTCCGCGAAATGTCGGTGATTGAGAACCTGCTGGTGGCGCAGCATATGCTGGCGAACCGCAATCTGCTGGCGGGTATTTTCAATACGCGCGGCTATCGCGAGGCGGAGAGTCGCGCGCTCGATCGCGCCTTTTACTGGCTGGAGACGGTGGATCTTGTGCCCGCCGCCAACCGGCTGGCCGGTACGCTCTCTTATGGTCAGCAACGGCGGCTGGAGATTGCGCGAGCCATGTGCACCCAGCCGGAGCTTATCTGCCTGGACGAACCGGCGGCGGGCCTCAATCCCGTGGAAACCGAGACGCTGAGCGCGATTCTGCATCGCCTGCGCGCCGATCACCGTATCAGCGTGTTGCTGATTGAGCACGATATGCCGATGGTGATGGCGATTTCCGACCATATCGTGGTGCTCGATCACGGCGACGTTATCGCTCAGGGCGCGCCGCGCCAGATTCAGCAGGACCCGCGCGTTATCGCCGCCTACCTGGGCGCAGAGGAGGAGGATCTTCATGGCTGAGCCTATGCTGAAGTTTGACGCAGTGGATCTCTATTACGGCCCGGTGCAGGCGCTAAAAAAGGTGTCGCTGAGCGTGCAGACCGGGGAAACCGTGGCGCTGATCGGCGCTAACGGCGCGGGTAAATCGACGCTGCTGATGTCGATTTTTGGTCAGCCGCGCATCGCGCAGGGCGAAATCTACTTACAGGGCGAACCCATCAGCCAGCGTTCAACGCATTTTATCGCCGCCAGCGGCATCGCGCAGGCGCCGGAAGGGCGGCGAATCTTTGCCGATATGACGGTTGAAGAGAATTTGCAAATGGGCACCATCGCCATCGGCAGCGCGCATCAGAAAGACGATCTGGCGCGGATGTATGCGCTTTTTCCGCGTCTGCTTGAGCGGCGCAAACAGCGGGCGATGACCCTTTCCGGCGGCGAGCAGCAGATGCTGGCGATCGCCCGCGCGCTGATGAGTCGTCCCAGGCTGCTGCTGCTCGACGAGCCGAGCCTCGGGCTGGCGCCGATTGTGGTGAAGCAGATTTTCGCCATCCTGCGTGAGCTGACGCAGCAGGGCATGACGCTGTTTCTTGTCGAGCAAAACGCCCGTCATGCGCTGGCTATCGCCGATCGCGGCTATGTGATGGCGAACGGCGAGATCCGTCTCAGCGGCAGCGGTCGGGAGCTGCTCGACAATGAAGAGGTGCGCAGCGCCTATCTGGGCGGTGCGGCAGCCGCTGCGGTGAAAGGCGATAAAAGATTGTAATAATGATTGAAAAGTCAGGGAAACGCTTTGCATAAATAGTTAAGCGGACCCATCATTATAACTCCTGTCCAATCTGTTCTGATTTGGTTATTCCCTTGCAAAATCCTGGCGTAGCAGTGATGCAGGCGATAAAGCGCACGGCGTGGTATCCCAAACGCCGCTTTTATCGCACGCTGTTCTGGCGTGAGATCACGCCACTGGCGGTGCCCATCTTTATCGAAAACCTGTGCGTAATGCTGATGGGCGTATTAAGCACTTTTCTGGTGAGCTGGCTGGGCAAAGAGGCGATGGCGGGCGTGGGGCTGGCAGACAGCTTCAACATCATCATCATCTCTTTTTTCGCCGCTATCGATCTCGGCACCACGGTGGTGGTCGCCTTCAGCCTGGCGAAGCGCAACGGTAAGCGAGCCCGCGCTGCTACGCGTCAGTCGCTGGCGCTGATGACGGTGCTGTCGCTGGTGCTGGTGTTCGCCATTGAGCTGTGGGGACATCTGATTATCGATCTCATCGCCGGCGGCGCAGAGCCCAAAGTCAAAGAGCTGGCGCTGAGCTATCTGCAGACCTCGGCGTGGAGCTATCCGGCGGCGGCGATCGCGCTTATCGGCAGCGGCGCGCTGCGCGGGGCGGGAAACACCAAAATCCCGATGCTGATCAACGGCGGGATGAATATCCTGAATATCGTTATCAGTAGCGTATTAATCTACGGCGCCTTCTCCTGGGAGGGGCTGGGATTCGTCGGTGCCGGGCTGGGCCTGACCATCTCGCGCTATATCGGCGCAATCGGCGTGATTTACGTGCTGATGATCGGCTTTAATGCCTCGCTGAAGATCAGCCTGCCGAGCTATTTTCGCCGCTGGGATTTCAAAATCCTGATGGAGGTGCTGGGCATCGGCGTGCCGGCGAGCATTGAATCGGTGCTGTTTAACGGCGGCAAACTGCTGACCCAGGTATTTGTCGCAGGCATGGGCACCGACGCTATTGCGGGCAACTTTATCGCCTTTTCCATCGCCTCGCTGATTAACCTGCCGGGTAACGCGCTGGGATCGGCTTCCACCATTATTACCGGCACCCGGCTGGGGCGTAACCAGGTCTATCAGGCGGAGCGGCAAATCCGGCATGTCTTCTGGCTGGCAAGCCTCTGTCTGTGTGCGCTGGCGTTTCTTACCGTACCGCTCTCCGGCGTGCTGGCGCGTTTCTATACGCGTGACCCGGACGTTATCAGCGTAACGCAGCATCTTATCTGGCTTAACGCCGCCTTTATGCCGATCTGGGCGGCCTCCTGGGTACTGCCGGCGGGCCTGAAAGGGGCGCGCGACGCGCGTTACACCATGTACGTCTCTATGTTCAGCATGTGGGGGGCGCGCGTTGTGGTGGGCTATGTGCTGGGGATTATGCTCGGCATGGGCGTGGTGGGCGTCTGGCTCGGTATGTTCCTGGACTGGGCGGTGCGCGGCGCCTGCTTCTGGTGGCGGCTGAAGAGCGGCAAGTGGCTGGATAATTACCGGAAAATGGTGGCGAAGCAGCAGTAGCGCTATCCTGGCTCGCCGGAAAGAGACGCCATGCCGTGGTTAGCTGTTTTTCAGCAATAAACTGCAGAAATTGATGGTTCAGCTACGCCAGCGATCGGGCTTTACTAAGGCTCCGACTAGATAAGGGCGAACCAGATGAAAAGATTGCTGCAGCTGTGGAAAAACCGTCTCGAGGCTAATACCGACCGTTGGCGCGACGAACGTGACGAAAGCGAATCAAACCTGGAGCTTGAGCTGCTTATCCCCGTTAGCCAGCTCTATGGCTTCGAATATTATCCTGAGGTGCATCGCTACCATGAAAAGTAGCTGCTCCCGTTATACTCTCTCCGGTAAAGCCCGCTCTCGCTAAGCGGGCTTTTTTTCGCCTGCTGCAATGGATTTTTACAAAACGCTGCGTAACAACAGGCCAGAGCGGCAGTGAGCAATCTGCCACGAAGCGGGATCGAAGCATAAGAAAAAGGAACGTTCAGCCGCAGCGGCTATGGTTAAAAGAGCAGCACGCCTTTTAACCTGGAGGAACGAATGAACGATAAAGAGAGCGCCGCGCTGATTAGCGCGCGGCTGGCATTGACTGCGCAGCGGCGTGCGCAGACCCGAACCGCGCTGGCAGCGGGTGAACCGGCAGAGCCGGATCGCGCTCGCGCGCAGCGCTACGCCTTTCAACAACATCTGCGTCAGGGCGTTATCACCGGCGAAAGCAACGATCTGTTGCCGATCGCTTTCTTAGAGCAGGGATTAGCCTGCGCCCGCGCCGTGGCGCTGCTGCGAGAGGACGGCATTCCCAGGGGCTGCGGTTTTATGACACACGGCGGGCTTTTTATCACTAATCACCATCTGCTGCCGCAGCCGCCCGCGCAGGGCCGCATTACGCTGCAGTTTGGCTGGCGGCGAACAGAAGCGGGTGAACTGGTTGACGGCGTGACTTATGCCGCCGATGCGGAGCAATTTTTTCTTACCAGCCCGACCGATGCGCTGGACTGCACTCTTATTGCGCTCGGCGAGATAGTGGCTGGCAGCGGCGAGGCGCCGCAGCCGCTGGCGCTGGCGCTGAACGATCGCAACGATAAACATGCGCTGGGCATCAGCCTTAACCTTATCCATCATCCCGGCGGCGCGCCGCAGCAGATTACGCTGCGTAATAACGCGCTGCTGGCGCGTCACGAGCAACTGCTGCACTATGCGGCCGATACCGATGGCGGCTCTTCCGGCGCGCCGGTATTTAACGATGCGTGGCAGCTGGTCGCGCTACACCACGGCGGCGTTGAGAGCGATGACGGCTGGGTGAATGAAGGTGTACGCATCAGCGCCATTATCGACTGGCTGAAGGGCGAGCTGACGCAACTGCCCGCGGCGCAACAGGCGCGGCTGATGCAGGCGTTAACCGTCAATGAGAGCGCGGCTCCGCCGATCGCCTCCGCTGCCGCGCCGGAGAGCAACTACGGCAACCGCGACGGTTTCCAGCCTGACTTTCTCGACGGCGAGTCGATCGATCTGGCCGCTATTATCGCGCCGCGCGCTGCCGAAGTGGCGCCGCTACGCGACGGCCGGCAGGGCGCAGAAGCGAAGCTTGATTATCAGCACTTCTCGCTGCTGATGAGCGCTGAACGACGACTCGCCTTTTTTACCGCCACCAATATTGACGGCGCGCGCTATATCTCCATCGATCGCGGCAATGGCCAGCCGTCGCTGCTGGAAGAGGGGGACCGCTGGTACGAAGACAGCCGCATCGACAGTCGCTACACCACCGGT
>NZ_DJDN01000024.1:0-14290 GCF_002431095.1 Pantoea sp. UBA5923
GACCGGTTACGGCCAGTGGGAGTACCAGTACAGCCTCAACAACTCTGAAGGCGGCACCGATTATAACAACGGCAACAAAACCCGTCTGGGCTTTGCCGGTCTGAAATTCGGCCAGTATGGCTCGTTCGACTACGGTCGCAACTACGGCGTACTTTATGACGTAGAAGCCTGGACCGACGTATTCCCGGAATTCGGCGGCGACGGTACGGCGCGTGCTGACAACTTTATGACGCAGCGCGCTACCGGCGTAGCCACCTATCGCAACAACAATTTCTTCGGTCTGGTTGATGGCCTGCGCTTTGCGCTGCAGTACCAGGGCCGCAATGACGCCAACGGCGGCAACGCACGTACTGAAACCAGCCGTCAGAACGGCGACGGCTACGGCGCGTCACTGGGCTACACCATTGGCGATACCGGCATCAGCCTGATGTCGGCGATTACCTCGTCCGACCGCACCAACCTGCAGCAGACGAACGCTTACGGACATGGCGACCGCGCGGACTCCTGGGGCGCTGGCGTGAAGTATGACGCCAACAGCGTCTACCTGGCGGCGATCTACACCGAAACCCGCAATATGACCCCGTTCAACGGCATCGACCGCGTAACGGGCCAGCGGGCCGTAGGCGCAGCGAACAAAGCGCAGAACATCGAGCTGGTGGCGCAGTATCAGTTTGATTTCGGCCTGCGTCCGTCACTGGGCTACGTTCAGACCAAAGGCAAAGATATCGAAAACGGTATCGGCGATGCGGATCTGGTGAAATATATCGACGTGGGCGCCACCTACTACTTCAACAAAAACATGTCAGCGTTCGTGGATTACAAAATCAACCAGCTGGACGACGACAACCGTCTGAGCCTGAACAACGACGACGTGGTTGCTGTAGGCATGACTTACCAGTTCTAACCCTCTGACGCCGCCGCGAAGCGACGCGCGACGGCGACAGTGCTTTCCCCTCAATGTGTCTGTAAATAAGGGCCGCCTCATCAGCGGCCCTTTCTTTTTGTCGCTTGAGTCGCGGCGATCAGAACGACCAGCGTACCCCGGCATTGTAGCGCCAGCCCTTCACGCCGTTGCCGTCAATCTCTTTGCGGTAATCCGCCTCGGCATAGAGCGAAACGTCGCTGCGAAAGCGGGTCGTGCCCCCGATGCCGACATCCCACGTCTGACCGAACTTACCGCTGTTAAAGTCCTGGCTGATAGCGCTCTCCGCCGAGCCGACTTTTACCTTCGACCCGCCGCCCCAGCCGCGCGTATAGCTGGCGCGCAGATAAGGCGTATATTCGCGCTGCGCATCGTCCTGCCAGGTGCGATCCAGCCGCGCGCCAAGACGGCCGATAGTCTGGTCGTTGTCGTCAAACGCCACGTCAACGCCATCCTTATCGCGAGTGTCATCGAACTTCAGACGCATCCAGGTCAGCTGCGCCTGCGGCTCCAGACGTACGCCGTTGGCGAAGATAAAGGGATAGCCCGACTCCAGCGAGGCGCTCCAGCCGTCGCCCTTCACTTTCCCGACCTCTTTTTGCCGCGCGATATCGGTATCGCCGCGGTGCCAGCTCCAGCTCAGCGAGCCGTCGAGATAGAACCCGCTGTCGCGCTGCCAGGTGCCGTAGAACGAGACGCTGTCGCTGTCGAAGGTCGTGGAGCTAAAGCCGTCGGCCGCGTGCGGACGAATGCGCGTATTGCCGCGCGTATAGGCCACGCCGCCGCGCAGGCTGTCGCTCTCCCCGTCCAGCTGCAGCAGGTTGCCGCCGAGCTGCACCGCGCTGTAGTCGATATCGGCGTCAAAGCCGTAGTCGCTAACGTCGCGATTGCTCATATAGGTCAGGTTCGAACCGAGATAGCGCAGGAAGAGTTCGCCGCCCGCGCCGCTGCGTTCACCGTCGCGCAGCTCGCCGAGACGCTTATGCAGATCGTCGGTGATCGCCTGGGTGTACCAGGCGAGGCCCACCGGCGCGGAGAGGTATGAGGGCACCTGCGGCGCTAACGCCGGACGCACCGCCGGCGATGTCGCGCGCCCCGCCTGCGGCTGACAAAGCGAGCCATCCTCGCACACGTAGCGGCTGGCGAGCCGGTAATCCCAGCCCTGGCCGCTGCTGTCAGGCGCAAAAGCGTAGAGCCCGTACTGCCAGGGACCGGCGACGAGGTAGCCCCTTTTCAGCGCGAAGCTGTCATCGCTGGCGCTGCCAGAGACCTGCGCCAGCGAGATCCCTTCGCTGCTGTCGATAACGCCGTCGCCGTTAGCGTCGCTCTGCGCTACGGCGCTGCTGGCGCTCAGCCGATCCTCAATCAGCGTGGTGCTGGTGACGTTGCCGTTTACCCGCAGCGCGTCGCTCTGACCGCCTGCGCCGTTAAGCCGGGTCGCGAGCTTAAGCGTGCCGCCGAGCGACGCCAGCGTGCCGTCAATCGTAAGCAGGTTACTGGCCGAGCCGCCGCTGCTCAGATCGAGCGTACCGGCGTTGTTTACCACCAGCGAGTCATTGGTCGCGCCCGCCAGCAGCGGATTAACGTTATTTCCGGCAAACAGCGTGGAGTCGCGATCGATATTAATCGTGCTGTGTGCCAGTTTAAGGTTGTCGGTCAGCGTCCACTGCGTTTTATAGAAGTTGAGCGTGCTCCAGCCCGCGCCGAGGTTAACCCCTTTGCTGAGATCGTCGCGGCTGAACGAGCCGCCGCTGGCGTCGATGTTGCTGAAGCTGAGCGTACTGCCCACGCCGCCCGCAGTGGTGATATGGCGGGTATTCGCCAGGCTAACGTTCTCTATCAGCGCCTGATTATTCTCGCCGCTGCCCATGGTCAGGCTGCCGTTGAGGGTGCCGCCGGTAACGGCAAGGGTATCGCTGCCGTTGCCGGTATCGACATCGCCAACCACGCTGCCGCCGATAAAAGCGAGCCTGTCGCTGGTCGCGCCGCCCGCCACGATAGGGGTATCGGGATCGACCGCGCTGATATCGCCCTGGTTGATAAACAACGACTGGCCGCCGCGCAGATCGATAACCGGTGCCACGCGGCTGTAGGAGATAATGGAGCCGCGGTTGATCACTTCGCTGGCGGTGCGGGTGACAATGGCCGAGCCGCCCTCCTCACTGGCGATGGCGATAAAGCCATCGGAGAAGACCCGGCCGGTGGTGTTGGCGTGAATGCCGTCGCCGCTGCCGTTGACGATAATCTGATAGCCTGGCGGCACCACCAGATCGTGAGTGGTAGTCGAACCATCCTCATTCTGAAACAGATAGCCTGTCGCCCCTTCAAGAATGGAAAGATAGGCTTTGCCGCCATAGTCGAAGGAGGTGGCGGAGCGTATGCCTGCACCATTGATGGCGATGATATAGGCATTATTCAGCGCAATATTCGCGGTTTCGGCGCGGTTATTGATGGCGCTGCCGCCGCCCTCGGCGCTCAGGGTAATTTCGCTTGCCTGTAAACCGGCCGCGCCGCGATCCAGCAAGACCGTATCCGCGCCGCCGCGGGCCCAGATACCGCTGCGGAAAAACTGATCCCCCTGAATATCCAGCGTGGCGTTTTCCCCGACGCGCGCGCCAGCGATGCCGCCGTCCACCTGCACCGTCCCGTTATAAGGCTGATAAATGCCTGCTCCCTGGCTGACGTCAATGCCTACGCCGGATGCCACACTGATCCAGACGTTGTTGATGGCGCGGCCGCCGTTCAACAGCCGCACGCCGGTATTGTTTTCGCCGGAAAGCAGAATAGTGCCGTTGTTCATGACCGTTGCGCCGTTGCTTGCCTGCAACGCGGTGGCGTTTTTGCCGCTGCCGATGATGTTGCCGTTGCTGAACACCACGCCGTCGCCATTCTCGCTGATGGCGCCGATGCTGTTTTCGCCGTTCAGCCACACATCGCCTAAATCTCCGTAGGCGCCGTTTGAGGCGCGCAGCGCTACCGCACCCTTACCGTTAACAAAATAGGTCTCATTGTCATACAGGGTGGCGGAGCCGGACATCTTCACCCCGGTGGTATTGGCGCCGCTCAGCGTGATCTCCCCAAGGCGCTGCAGCGAAAGAATGGCGCCGTCGCCCAGCTGGTAGAGCGTTGAACCCTCGGTAGAGACATCCTGGTTGCTGCCGTAGGCATAGATAATGCCGCCGCCCTCCACCACCCGCCAGGCGGTCTGGTTGGGATCGTGAAACACGACGTTGGTCTGCTGACCAAGCACGAGTGTGCCGCCGTTGAGCGCCTCGCCCGCCAGCGCGTTGCCGCCGTAGAGATTAACCGTACCGTTCTGCTCAATACGCGCCGCGTCACCCGAGGCATACAGGCCGGTGGTAGGGAAAAAACCGTCCGCGCTGCCTGCCGTCACGTTCAGCGTACCGCTGCTGGTAATAGCGGTGCCGCCGCCAGGGGAGTCAAACGAGTAACCTGACGCAAAGAGCGCTACAGCACCGTCGCTGACGCTGATATTGCCGCTGTTAACCGCCTGGCCGCTGATGAGTGCCTGGATGCCGTAGCTCTGGTCGCCGCGCAGGTTAATATCGCCGGTATTGGTCAGCGCCCCGCGATACTGAGCGATCAGACCAATCTGCTGATTGCCCTGCCCATTGATGGCCGCATGGTTGACGAGGGTGGAAGCGAAGGGCTGATCGAAGCTGTTGGTGATGTAGCGCGTCAGGTTGTAGTAATTGCCGTCTACCACCGCCGCCGTCGCGCCGCCCACGTTCAGGTTAAGCTGCGTCGCCGCATCGATAGTGGCCTGCGCGCCGCCCTCAATGCGCAGACCGGTCGAGGTGTTGCCGATGTTAAATGTCGCGCCGTGGGTGTTGACTACCGAGCCTTCGCCAACGGCCTCAATGCCGGTCGAGAAGGCCGCGCCCGGCGCGATAGTCAGGCCTGCGCCGTCAAAGTCCGCGCCGTCCTGATAGCGAAAGATAGTGGCATACCAGTCGTCGGAACCGGTGGCATAGTTGCCCGCTTTCGGCAGGGCGATCCTGGCTTCTGGCCCTATGGCCAGAAAGCCCATCTGATATTGCCCGCTGCCGCCCAGCTGCGGCACCGCGTCGGCGGTAAGATCCACCGTCGACCTGCCCTCGGCACGAATGCCGATGGCGCCGCTGCCCTGCAGGGCGATCGGCCCGCTCAGGGTGGCGGAGGCAACGCCGCTGCCCTGTCCGTTGACCCATACCGCCGTGTTGAAGCTGCCGTTCAGGGTATCGGCGCGGCCGGTGACGTTAATCGCGCCGCTGGAAAAGGCGCTGGCGCGCTCGCCGTCGCTGGCGATGACCTTGATGCCGGTGCCGCCGTCGCCGTTGAGGTTGATGGTGCCGGTGTTGCCCACCAGCCCGCCGCTGCCGGCATTGATCGCCAGCAGGCCGACGTTTTCTGCCGGTCTGAACTGCGCCCGGCCGTTGATATCAATAGTGCCGTTGTTAAGCGCAACTGCTTCAGGGCCATCCTCGACGCGCATCGCTACGCCGTTCTGCACTTTGCTGCCGAGCACGATGCGTCCGTCGTTAATGACCGTCGAGTTAAGCGACTGAGAAATGGCGCTGACGCCGCCGCTCTGGTTAATCGCCACATCTTCGGTGGCATCGCCTTTATCATTCTGCGGCGTGCGGCCAACGTAGATAACGCCGCCCGCACCGTTGATAAAGCTGGCGTTGTCGGTATTGAGCACCACGCCAGCGCTGCTGCGGCTGCCGGTGGCGTCCACCACGCCGATATTCATATTGCCGTTGTTGATCCCCAGCGCATCGCTTAGCCGCAGCGCGCTGCTGGCGTCGCCCTCTTGCGTGATGGCGTAATTCAGCACGCCGTTGTTGATAAAGCGGCTGCCGTCGGTGGCCAGCACCGTGGTGCCGCTGTAGCCCAGCGTTGCAGGATCCACGCCGCTGCCGTCGGGGTTGTTAAAGAAGCCGCCGTTGATAACACCATTGTTGACGCCGCGGCTGCCGGAGAGGCGCAGCGCCGTGTTCTCATGGGCCGCCGATCCGCTGGCCGCCAGCTTGCCATCAATCGTCGCTTTTGCGCCGTTGGTAGCGCGCACCGCGCCGCCGTCCGAGTCCACCACTTCCAGCGTCGCCCCCTTCTGCACCGAGACACTGGCGCCGGGGCCGTCCGCGCTCAGCACTACGCGCTCGCCTACCGGCTGCGTTACCTCGTCGTTGTACTCATCGGCGTCGATCACGTAGGCGATGGGCGCGCTGTAGAGAGAGAGCGCTTTGTTGAATTCGGCATTGTAGCTGCCAGCGCTGAGGTTGCCGCTCTGCAGCTGCTCAATCAGCCAGTCGTTGTACCGCTGCAGATCGCTCAGGCTGGTGACGTTGAACTCACGGCTGTTGCCGTCCAGCGTGGTCACGTTGAAAGGGCCGCTGTACTGGGCGACGTTATCGACCCAGTACGCCAGATTGTAGGTATATTCCGTTGCCGAGCCGGTAAAGGCGATGCGGTTGTCAGACTGCCAGTTCATCGCGCCGCTGCCGCTGGCGGTAAACAACTGACTCTGTTTCGCTGCCATGCTCCAGCCGTTGGTGGCGGCGGTGGTCGCCGCACCGTCGACGCCGATATCGACATTGATGACGCCGTTGCTCACCTGCGCCACGCGGGTATTGATATATTGCTGTCCGTTGACGTTGTAGTAGTTGGGCAGCTCGCTGGCGGGCGTCACCGAGGCGAGCGCGCTGATATTCGCCGTATTAAAGACCTGCAACTGATTATTTCCGCTGCCGTTGACGTCAGGCACGCTAATCACATAATTTTGCGCGCCGAACGTCAGCCGATCCGCGCCAATAACATTGTCATCGGAAATAATTCTGCCGCTACTTAATAATTCGCCGATGGTAATACGGCCGCCGCCATCCTCGCCCGGCTGAAAGCGTTGAATACCGCTCAGGGTTTGCGTCGTTCCATTACAGACGCAAAATACGCCTGCTTTATTGTCATTTAATAAGGGTGAAAAAGGTTTTAACGTGGCGGCGTGACTAAAAGTAACGGGGAAAAACAGCCCGGGCGCAGCGGCCAGGCTTAATAATATGGGATTTAATTTAAACAAAACGTTTTCCTCCAGAGAGACAGCGCAGGACCACCCAGACTTTTAGGCGTCCGGGTTGGCATTGTTTTTATAGCGAGAACAAACGGAGAAAAGCCGCGACAAAGGCAATCGCGCTGGCTGTTATCACACCATTTCGTCAGGAAAACGTCTACAAAGCGTCAGTGCGATCGGCCTCAATAAAATGAGAATAAGAATTATGCTGTGCCGCACTCTGTTTTATCTGGACCGATTATTTTAAGTGGCCACGTTGATTACAAAGGTTTTATAAAGCGGAGTTAGTTAATAACCATAATCAAATAAGCAGAGAGAATGTTTTTAATGCGGAGACGTCTGAAATATAAAAAGGAGTAGTTAGCCAGGATATTGCAGAGCGACGAAGAAATATAAACGTAGCGGAAGTTCAGAATAATGCAGAACAGGCATAGCCAAAAAATCGGGCTATGCCTGCCGTTTAAGGTTCAGCAGCGTCAGGCGCTGAGTTTGACCGGCTGTTCGTCGAAGCCGCTGGCAGGCGTCAGCCCCAGATTCAGCTCCTGCAGCATCGCTTTCAGA
Organism: Pantoea sp. UBA5923; assembly: GCF_002431095.1. Taxonomy (NCBI): domain Bacteria; kingdom Pseudomonadati; phylum Pseudomonadota; class Gammaproteobacteria; order Enterobacterales; family Erwiniaceae; genus Pantoea; species Pantoea sp. UBA5923. The sequence continues at coordinate 7,554 of NZ_DJDN01000024.1, forward strand.
CGGGTGTGGAAGTTACGCAGCGTCTCTTCCACCTTCTGATTATTCTCTTTCCCCTTGATATTTGCGACAGACCAGTCGCCATCTTTATCGAACAGGCCGATATGATAGACGTAGGTAAAATGGTCCTGTTGCGCTTCCAGCTCCATCCACCAGCCCCAGAACTCTCGGCTTTCCGGCGCGGGTTTGACATTGACGCAGGCGGCCAGGCAGTCGAAAAAGAACCGCGTTTCTTCACATTTCCCTTCGCGGATATACGGTCCCAGCTCGGTGAAGCGCTTAAGCAGGCGACTACGGGGGTGACCACTCGGTAACGTCATGCTAATTCTCCATAAGTTTGACCGTTAGTATTAAAGCAAACCGCAGTGAATTTGCCAGCTACTGTTGTAACCGCTTTGCCAGCCAGTCGCAAACCTGATTCAGGGCGCGCTCAAAATTCGCCAGCGCCGGTCTGGCGGCAATCGGCAGCAGTTTGCCATCGGCGGAGGAGTTGGCGATCAGCCGCGCATCCTCTTCCGGGCCGAAAGGATCGCCCGGCCAGTAGCCTGCGAGCATCGGCGTCGGCGTGCGGCGTCCCAGCAGCCCCTGCACTTTGAGCGAGTAGCGATTAAGCTCGGTGCGCAGCGCGCTGTCGCTGGTAAAGGCCATGCCGAGGCGGCTGGCGAGCATATCCATATACATATCCGGAATAGCGTCCTGCTGCTGCGCGCTGGTCAGCAGGCTGTGCACCATCGGGCCCAGCGTTGCTACGGCGCGCAGGCGCGGCGCCTCCAGATAGGCCAGACGCACCGCGACGTTGGCGCCGAAGCGATAGCCGAACGCCGCCACGCGCTGGTGATCGATCCAGGGCACGTTCGCCAGTTCGCGCAGCACCTGCTGATGCAGAAAGCTGGTGTCCTGGCTGAGCCGCCACTTTATGGAGAAGCCCACCGAGGGCATATCCAGCGTCAGCATGGCGATGCCGCGCGGCGCCAGGTAGTCATGAAACAGCCGGTAGTGGTCGCTTTGCAGCGAATCGAGGCCGCCGCACAGCAGCACGACAGGATAAGGCGCCGACGCGTTGGGCGGCATATGAAGAAAGCCGGTGATCGGACTGCCGCCTTCGATATTGAAGCTGAGCGCTTTAAGCTCGCCGGGCAGACGGCGCGTCGCCTCTTCATAGGCGCGATTCGCCAGCGTCTGCGCCTGATCCGCCAGCTCATCTCCTTTGATATAGGGATAGGCAGCCAGGCTAAAAAGGTGCGAGGCGCGCAGCCAGTGTTCCCCGGCGCGGCTGTCGTCGCCCTCTTCCTGAGCGCGCTGCTGCCAGAGGCCCGCCTGCTTCGACCACTCAAACGCCCAGTTGCCGCTGCGAAAGCCGATCACGGTATCGAGCAGCGCGTCGTCGGTATGGCGCTGGTCGCTGATGGCGATACGCGCCAGCACTTCGCTGATCTCCTGCGGCGGCACGCCGCGCCATGTCCACATCAGCTTATTGAGCATGCGATACCAGCCGTGTTGGCTGCTGCCGTCCAGCGTCGCTTCGACGTCTACGGCGGCATGATGCTGACGATGCACCAGCGATGAGGTTTCGGGATAGTTGTAGTGCGGCTTGAACAGCTCTTCGCTGAGGTTTTTGCTCGACATACTCGGTTCTCCTGACGACCCTGGCAGAGGCTAAGTGTACTGTAGGGTCAGGAACAGCGCGAGGCGCAAAAGAGCGCAAAGCCCGAGCGCGGCGGCAGGTAGCGTGGCGTTTAGCCAGCTTACGACAAAAAGCACAACGCCCGGCAAGCCGGGCGTTGTCAGAAGTGGCGGATCAGGCGCCTTTAACGATAGGCGGAATGTACATCACGCCCATGTCCCACGGCTGCTCAATCCAGGTATTCTGAGGGATATCAACCACGTAATCGTCTACCAGCGGACGGCCTGCCGGTTTAGCGAAGATAGTGACGAAGTGCGCTTTAGGGTACATCTCACGGATCGCCTGCGCGGTGCCGCCGGTATCGACCAGATCGTCAATAACGATAAAGCCTTCGCCGTCGCCTTCTGCGCGCTTGAGGACTTTCATCTCGCGCTGATGGTCGTGGTCGTAGCTGGAGATGCAGACGGTATCGACATAGCGGATGCCCAGCTCGCGCGCCAGCAGCGAAGCAGGCACCAGGCCACCGCGGCTGACTGCAATAATGCCTTTCCACTGTTCAACAGGAAGCAGGCGCTGAGCCAGTTTGCGGGCATGAATCTGCAGCATGTCCCAGGTAACGACGTATTTTTCACTCATGAATAGCGATCCCAGCCAACTTAATCGGCTTAAATAATGTGCAACGGGAAAAAGGTTGCGCGAGATTATAAGGATCCTCAGCGCTAAAAACCAGCATCCGAACCACCGGTTGCGGGTTTTTAGCGCGCCTGAGTACGCACCCGGCAATAACAGTGATATTCTCAGCCTCATCACGTCAGATCCGCTGACGGCGACCATTCACTGGAAACTCGCGCACACCGGCCTGGCCGGCGCACTGACACAGGAGACCTGTCGTGTCTGAATTGTCTCAGCTTTCTCCCCAACCGCTGTGGGATATCTTCGCCAAAATCTGCTCCATTCCGCACCCCTCTTTTCATGAAGAAGCGCTGGCCACCTATATTGTCGGCTGGGCAAAAGAGCAGGGTTTCTGGGTCGAACGCGACGCGGTCGGCAATATCCTGATCCGCAAACCCGCTACCGCCGGCATGGAAAACCGCACGCCGGTAGCGCTGCAGGCGCACCTCGATATGGTGCCGCAGAAAAACAACGACACCGCGCATGACTTCACCAAAGATCCGATTCAGCCCTATATCGACGGCGAATGGGTGAAGGCGCGCGGCACTACGCTGGGCGCCGATAACGGCATCGGCATGGCCTCCGCGCTGGCGGTGCTGGCCGACAGCAGCCTGACTCACGGCCCGCTGGAAGTACTGCTCACCATGACCGAAGAGACCGGCATGGACGGCGCTTTCGGTCTGCAGCCGAACTGGCTTCAGGCTGAGATTCTGATCAACACCGACTCGGAAGAGGAAGGTGAGATCTATATGGGCTGCGCGGGCGGCATCGACTTTATCACCACGCTGCCGCTGACGCGCGAAGCGGTGCCCGCTGATTTCCAGACGCTGAAGCTGACCCTGAAAGGGCTGCGCGGCGGCCACTCCGGCGCGGATATCCATATGGGTCTCGGCAACGCCAACAAGCTGCTGGCGCGCTTCCTCGCCGCGCACGCTGCCGAGCTAGACCTGCGTCTGATTGACTTTACCGGCGGCACGTTGCGCAACGCCATTCCGCGCGAGGCCTTCGCCACGCTGGCAGTAGAGAGCCACAAAGCCGACGCGCTGAAAGCGGCAGCGGCGCACTTCCTGTTGGCGCTGCAAAACGAACACGGCGTCAAAGAGAAGAATATCAACGTCGTCACCGAGCCGCTGGCGCATCAGGGCGACGCGCTGAGCGCGGAGAGCCGCGACCGCTTCCTTAACCTGCTGAACAGCACGCCGAACGGCGTTATCCGCAACTCGGACGTGGCGAAAGGCGTGGTGGAAACCTCGCTTAACGTCGGCGTCGTCACGATGGATCACGACAAGGCGGAGATTAACTGCCTGATCCGTTCGCTGATCGATACCGGCCGCGACTACGTGGTGCAGATGCTGACCTCGCTCGGCCAGCTGGCTGGCGCGCAGACTAAGCCGAAAGGCGGTTATCCGGGCTGGCAGCCTGACGCAAACTCACCGATTATGGCGCTGACCCGTCAGACCTATATCGCGCTGTTCGACAAAACGCCGAATATTCAGGTGATCCACGCCGGTCTTGAGTGCGGCCTGTTCAAGAAGCCTTATCCGAACATGGATATGGTCTCTATCGGCCCCACCATCACCGGTCCGCACTCGCCGGACGAACAGGTGCATATTGAGAGCGTCGGCCTTTACTGGAAACTGCTCACGACCTTGCTGAATGCGATTCCAGAAAAGTAAGCGCACGACCGCGTAACAAACCAGGCTCCGGCCTGGTTTTTTTATATCTGCGCGTCAGACCAGCATAAAACACCGCGTTATTTTCATTCCCCACTGTAAAAAACCAGCGTTGCCTGGCGCACCAGCTTTAGCCGCCAAACTATCCAGATGTCTGGATGGCTAATAAGTTTTCGTGCTAGCTTATGCGCTTTCGGCTGTTGCCGCGCCTGAAACTTCAGGAAAAAATTGCGGCCAGCCAGTGACAGGGGAGCTTCAGCTGATGAGTGCGTTAAACCGCCTTGAGATGCGTAATATCTCGATCGCATTCGGCGGATTCGCTGCGTTGACGCAGGTGAATTTTGTCGCGGACGGCCGCTCGGTACACGCCCTGACCGGCGCCAACGGCGCGGGCAAGTCAACGCTGATGGCGGTGCTGTCAGGCGCGCACAGCCACTACAGCGGTGAAATCTGGCTTGACGGCGTCCCGGTCTCGATACGCAGCCCGCGCGACGCAAAACAGCTCGGCATTCATCTGGTGCAGCAGGAGGTTGACGTCGCGCTGGTGCCCCAGCTCAGCGTGGCAGAGAACATTCTGCTGGATCGGCTGGCGGAGCCGGGACACGGCTTCCGCTGGCGCGCCATCCGCCGCCAGGCGCGCGCCCTGCTGGCGCAGCTGGAAGTAAACCTCGACGTGAATCGCCTGGTGGAACGCTGCACCCTGGCGGAGAAGCAGCAAATTTTGCTGGCGCGCGCGCTGTCGCACCACTGTCGTTTTCTTATTCTCGACGAACCCACCGCCCCGCTCGATCGGCACGAGAGCGAACGGCTCTTCGCCGTGGTGCGCCGTCTGCAAAGCAGCGGCATCGGCGTGGTGTTTATCTCGCACCGCATCCACGAGCTGAAAGCGATCTGTGACCGGCTGACGGTGCTGCGCGACGGCCGCCTGATCGAGAGCGGCCCGATGGCGGCGCTCAGCGGCGAGCAGATCGTCGAAAAGATGCTCGGCCATGAGCTGACCGATATCTATCCCCCGCGTCGCCCCGCTCGCCCCCAGCCGCTGCTGCTGGCGGTAGAAGGGCTGCACGACGATCGGCTGCTGCAGGATATTTCGCTGCGGCTGCACAAAGGCGAAATCCTCGGCATCGCCGGGCTGGCGGGTGCGGGTAAAACCGAGCTGTGCAAGGCGCTGTTCGGCGCCAGCAAAAGCCGCGTGACGCGCGGCGAGATACACGGCAAACCCTGGCGGCCGCGTTCGCCGCACGATTCGGTGCGCCAGCGCATGGCGCTGGTGCCGGAAGAGCGGCGCAAGGAAGGAATTTTTATCGACGAGCCGGTGTCGATGAATCTCAGCGTCAGCGCCGACAGCAGCTTTTCGCGCTGGGGGCTGTTCGGCCACCGTCACGCGTGGCGCTGGGCGGAAGAGATTATCCAGCGTCTGAACGTGCGCACCACCGGCCCGGCGCAGTCGCTGCGCCGTCTCTCCGGCGGCAATCAGCAAAAGATCGCCATCGGCAAGTGGCTGCGCAGCCACGCTGAGGTGCTGATCTTCGATGAGCCGACCAAAGGGGTCGACATTAAGGCAAAAACCGAACTGTTCCGGCTCATCAGCGGGCTGGCGCAGGAAGGCAAAGGCGTTATCTACGCCTCCGGCGAGTTTTCTGAACTGGTTGGTCTTTGCGATCGAATTTGCGTGCTCTGGGACGGGCGCATCGTGGCCGAGCTGGATGCGCGAGCGGCCACCGAAGAGACGCTTCTGCTTTATTCCACTGGAGGAACCCCTGCGTGAGCAGCAAAGATATTTCCCTGACCGCGGCGTCAACGCCGCTGCGCCATCGACTGTTCGATTTCCTCTATAAGTGGGGCATGCTGATCACGGTCGCTCTCCTGATTGCCGGCTTTGGCCTCGCCTCTGACAGCTTTCTGGAACCGAATAACATCATCAATATCCTGCGCGCTATCGCCATTGTCACGGTGATCGCCGTAGGCGTCTCGGTGTCGCTTACCGTCGGCGGCTTTGACCTGTCGGTCGGTTCTACCGCCTCGCTGGCCAACGCGCTGGTGATCTCGCTCTTTGTCTGGTACGGCCTGAACACCGCCGAGGCGATAGCGATCACCCTGGCGCTCTGTACGCTCATCGGCCTGTTCAACGCCTTCCTGATCGTCATTCTGCGCATTCCCGATATGCTGGCGACCCTCGCCACGCTGTTTATTATCCAGGGCGTGGCGATGACCTACAGCTTCGGCGGCTCCATCACGGAAAACATGGTAATGCCGAACGGCGATATGGCGGAAGGCACCATCCCGGCGGGCTTCGGCCTGCTCGGTCAGGTGCCGGTGATCGTAATTGTTATGCTGGTGGTGACGGTAGTGGCGCAGCTGGCGCTCTCGCTGACCACTCATGGCCGCCGCATGTATGCGCTGGGCGGCAATCCGGAGGCGGCGCGCCTTTCCGGTATCCGCACCACGCGCTACCGCGTGCTGGCCTACGTTATCGCCTCGCTGCTGGCGGGACTGGGCGGCATTCTGCTGGCGTCGCGCATCGGCTCATCGCAGGTCAACGCGGGCGGCGGATACCTGATGGACGCCGTAGCGGCCGCCTGGATCGGCCTGTCGCTGGCTGGTTCCGGCAAGCCTAACGCGCTGGGCACGCTGGTGGGCGCAGTGCTGCTCGGCGTGCTGCAAAACGGGCTGGTGATGCTCTCCGTTCCCTAGTACGCCATGGACATTATTAAAGGACTGGTGCTGGCTCTGGCACTGGCGATGACCTACGTTCAGCGCCGCTAACGCTG